>NZ_CP047179.1 GCF_009834225.1 Rathayibacter sp. VKM Ac-2759 | reverse complement strand
ACGTTCTCCACGAACTCAGCACCGTTCAGGCCTACAAGCGCTTCCGGCGTGCGCGGCTGCGGATGATCCTCGAGGCAGTCGAAGACCACCTCCGTGGATACCCGGATGGCCACCGCTACGGAGAGGGCCCCGTCGCACGCGGCACTCACACAATCGAGCACATCATGCCCCAGGAATGGCGCGCCAACTGGGGCGGACTCTCCGAGCACGCAGACGCCGACCGTGACCGCATCGTCCAGACCTTGGGCAACCTCACCCTCGCCACTCAACCCCTCAACAGCCGCCTCTCCAATGCCGGCTGGGTCGGTGAGAACGGGAAACGGCGCACCCTCGAGCGGTACTCCTCCCTCCTCCTCACCCGCCCCGTGGTCAACGAGCATCCCGATGATTGGAACGACGACGACATCGCCGCGCGGACCCGCACGATGATCGACGTCATCGCGCGGGTGTGGCCGGTCCCAGCCGGGCACCGCACCCAGCAGGAGGTCTCCGTTGAACGCGCCGTACATCGCATCGAGGTAGCTGACCTCGTCCGCGCCGGTCTCCTCGCTGCGGGTGCCACATTGCGTGCACGGCCCGCTGCGTCCGCCGGCCGCACCGCGACCGTGGGACAAGACGGAAGCATCCATCTCGACGACGGGACCGTGCACGCAACCCTCAGCGGCGCGGCCAAAGCCACCTCCGGCAACATCGCCGAAGCGGGATGGCATTTTTGGTCCCATGAGGACGGCACAACCCTCACAGAAACTCGCGCAGAGTATCTCTCTGGCACCGACGACGAACGTATCGACGAAGACGCCTAAGGGGTGCCGGGGGCTGTTGCTGCGGGTGTTGATCGAGGGAAGGGCAGCAGGCCCCCCAACATCACCACGAACGCATCGGACGATGAGCGTGTGAAACTGGGTGTGATCCGGGTGGGTTTTGCACCGGGAAATTTTGGGGTTCCGCTTGCACCCGCCCGCTGAGAGCGGTAAGTTTGCGGCATGACAATCAGCAACACTCCAGGCCTGCGCTCCTACGAGGAAGCCATGCGCTCGTCAGAAACCGACGTGGTTTCGACGCTGCGTGACATGCTCGGCGCGAAGCTGGTTGCCTACATTGGATCGGTAAACGAGACGAGAGCGGTCCGGCAGTGGAGCGAAGGGTCGCGTCAGCCTGGCGCTGACACCCTCCAGCGACTCAGACTCGCCTACCAAGTTGCGGGGCTGATTGCGGAGCGCGAACAGTCGCGAGTAATTCAGGCCTGGTTTCAGGGCCTTAACCCTCTTCTGGAAGATGTTTCGCCAGCTCGTTTGCTGCGAGAAGGCGACGCCGACGAGGTCGGACCGCGAGTACTGGCAGCGGCTCGGGCGTTCATTTCTGTCTAGTGGAATTTACATCGAGTGAGTCTCGTCGATACGAGGCCCGGGAGAACCCGGGCCTCGTATGGCGAATTGGTTACGGATCTGACCCCTGGGCGTGGACAGACTGGACCTATGCGCATGATGGGCGTTTCACGGGGCGATGGGATTCACCCGATGGTAGTTATAGGACGGTTTATGCCGGCCAGTCCATTTTTGCTTGCTACATCGAAGTATTAGCGCAATTTCGCCCCGATCCGATTTTGACAGAGGACCTCGACTCCATCGTAGAAGATGAGGTTGACCGCTCCATCTATCCTACTATTCAACCTGGAATCGTCCCTGAAACATGGTTTGAACCGCGTAGAGTAGGCGGAGCTGTGCTCACCGGTCGATATTGTGACGTGGGCCACTCAACTACAATTTCCACTTTGCGTCCGTTCTTCATCGCTGACGCGCTTCGATTTGGGCTCGACGACTTTGATTCGTCGGCAATTCAGAACAGCAAGCCGCGCGAGTTAACGCAAGCAGTCGGTCGTTCAATCTTCTCTGAAACCGGGCCCGAACTTCAGAACATGTTTGACGGTGTCAGATTTTTATCGCGACACGGCAATGAAGTCGAGTTGTGGGCAATTTTTGAACGGTCGGATGACGCAGAAGTAAGCGGGCATCTAGGCGAGATATCCATTTATTCAATTTGGCTTGGCGATCCTGAACTAAAGCAAGCCTTAGACCTGCACGGATTGAAATTAGAGTAGCTGAAACAAACTCGTGCTTGATTCTTCCGAAGTGCAGCAGCTTGCCTTGACTGGGAGAGATGTCTACGGGCGCCCACTCTATGAGCCGCAGCTCAGGTCAGCTCGGAGCGACTAACGGTCGCGCGGTGGCGCCTGCAATGACGGTTTCGACATCGCTGAGGGCAAGATTCGCGACGTCGGCGAGCTCAGCTGGGGTGATTCCGCTGCGTTCCGCGACTGCTGCTGCGTTGGCGAGCAGGGTGGGGTCGTCTGGACGAGTGAGTGGGAATGGTTCGTTTCGTCGACCGTAGGTGGAGTTGAAGTCGACGATGGCGCGGCGGTAGGCCGCCTCGGAGATGACTTCTAGGGTGCGTGCTCGGTAGAGGAGCGCCTGGATAGATACGCCCCACTCTTGTTTGAGGCGGGCGTAGGAGTTGAGGTTGAAGCGACGGGGCAGGGCTTGCCGCATCGCTGCTTCTGGCATGAGGAGTTCAGCGGCGAAGGCGTGCGCCTGCTTCTCGTGGCGTCCGCTGGAGTCCGCTTCAGGGTGACAGACGAGATGCCCCAGTTCGTGGGCGGCATCGAATCGACTGCGAGCGGCGTCGTCCTTGGTGGTGCCGAGGATTACGACGGGACGGTCGCTGCTGTTCTGGCTGTAGGCATCAATTCCTTCGTCGGCGATGGGGAGCCGGCAGACCACGATGCCGTGCGCCTCCATGTGCCGAACGAGATGCCCGACAGGACCCTCGGGCAGGGCCCAGTGGGCGCGAAGGTGCTCAGCGGCGTCGCGGATGTCGTCGCGTGAGGCGTCCTCGGCGAGAGTGTGGGAGGGAAAGTCGGGCGTAGGGAGACGGACGTAGCGCTCTAGGGCGTCGGCAACGTCGAGGACGATCTCCGACCAGGTCCATGCTCGGCCGCGGCTTTGTTTCGTTGTCGAGCGGAGACTGCGAAAGTGAGTGCCGTCCAGCCCGGCGAGGGAGACGGGGCGTCCTGAGTGGGTGAGGAAACGCGGCGGTACGCCGCACGCGATTGCCAACTGCCCGAGAACGGCGTTGCCGGGACGAGCTCGACCCGACTCGTACTGGGAAATGGCAGCGTGAGAGACACCGACCCGATCGGCGAGTTCCCGCAGGTTCAGCCCGGCCCGAAGACGCGCCAGCCGAAGCCGTTCACGGGAAAAGTTCTGCGGGTCGAGGTGCGGTCTACTCCGCATCGGAAGCGACGTCTGCCGCAGGTACAGCCTCGAGCGGAATCAGCGGCTCCGGCTGATCGAGGTAGGACGTCGCGGTTGTCGCGACCTCGGTCATAGCCACAGCGTCCTGCGTGACGATGTTGTCGATCCGTTGCAGGTCATCGGCCCACGTGACGTACCTCGACCCAATGGAGATCAGCCGACCGAGATGAACAGCAGTGAGGCCTTGCTCGTTGTTACCGCTGAGGACGACGTGGACGATTTCACGGCCCGGCACGGAGTCATAGTCCATCCCCGGCAGACAGGCCGCCGCCATGTTGGCGGTCCCGGCCTCGATCTTCGTTTCGCTCGTGAAATCGAAGGAACTACGGTCGGTGACATCGATGCTCCGCGCGGTGGAGAACCACAGCTCGTAGTTCTCAGCTCGAGCCCGATGACCGGCCCCCTCCATACGAGGTGTCAGACCGAACGATTCCAAGCGCTGCTTGATCAGCTCGCAGGAGCGGTGGTACCGGTCGTTGCCGAACGTGTACGGGTTCGCCCCGGGGTCGCTGTCGTGAGCGAGAGCCACCTCATGGCCCTCGCGCGCACCATCCACGATTGCGTGTTGCACAACATCGGAGATCTCGAGACGTTCGGAAAGGGTCACGCGATGACGATAGCAGAACCTCTTGATTTACGACCAAAACGTAAGCGTCTTGATGCTCGGGCGTACCTACTGAAAGGTTCCCGTGTCCTCGGTGGTTGGCGCTGGATACCGTGTTGTGGGTGATCCCCCACATCTCCCGCAGCGGCCACATGATCGACCTGCTCGTGCACCTGGTCGGTCCGGGACGCTACGACGAGCAGTCCAACCCGCGATTGATCGCCGGCTCCCCCGACATCACCGTCCTGTACGCGGACGAGGAGATCGACGTCGAGAACGCTCGTCGGATCGCGCGGACCCTTGACCAATATGGTCGCTTCTTCGATGTCGCGGTGATGATGCCGGTCATGGAGTGGGACGAGAACCTGCACCGCAAGGTCAAAGTGGGAACCAAGCCCGCGCACGTGTGGCACTGCACGCTGTCGCTGCACCCCGACGAGGGCAAACTAACTGACGACAAGTGGGCGTACGTTACTGCGGACTTCGTGAAGCAGATGGGCCTCGACGACGGGGCAACACTCCCCTACGACTTTGAGGCGCCCGACTCGTACTGGGACATGACCGGTCCCGCGTCCTGCCGCTGGGCTGCCATCCGCCACGGGCTCTCCCGCAACGGGAACGACCACGTCCACGTCGTCGCCAACCTGGTGCGCATGGATGCCACCAAAGTGAGCACCTGGCGCGACAACTGGCGATCCCAGCAGACCGTGCGACGCATCGAACTCGCACACGGGCTGCGCGTTTCTGAGTCGCGCAACTCGAAGGCCGCGAAGGCTTCACCCGAGGAGGTCCCAGCGGTAAACCCTCATCCTCGGCTTGAAAGTGACGACACGCGGTAGCGTCCGTCACTTAACCCTATGTCTACGTGAGGATGGCGTCATGGCAGCGCGTCGACTCCCCCGTGGTTCTCGGAAGGACCCTGTAGCTCTCGGCTACGAGGTCGAGCGTCCGATCAAGGAGCGCCTGAACGCGATCGCACGAAACGCGAACGTGTCTAGCGCTGTAGTGCTTACGCGCATGATCGAGCGCGTCGAGCTGACGGATCAGGGCGTTCCCACGTGGTGGGAGCCACTCCCCCGCGACAACGAGCTGCCGATCACTCCTGAGGAGGCTGCTCCCAGCACCGCCACTTAACGCATAAGGCCCGCCGCTTTCGCGACGGGCCTTGAAGCTCAAGCTTCCCACCCTGTGCTTACCAGGGCCTCGGGTGTGAAGCAGTTGTTCTGAAGAGCCGGCTACCAACCGGGCCTTCGGCGTACCCACCGGAACCACCCGGAAGGAACAGCCTCATCGTAACTCATGCACGTCTCTTAGACCATCCGCGCCCAGAAGGCGTGTCGGAACACTCAAGGTCCTCGCGAAGTTGGGCGCTACCTGCCCCTGAGGGCGCTTACGGACCGATCCCCGTGTGGAGATCTGGCGCCGTGTGGTTTGACTCGCTCATGGACGCGCTTAAAACGCCTGAGGGCGAGGCGCTTCGCCGCGCGGCAAAGGTCGCCCCAGCGACGTTTCTCGCCGTTGCACGCGCTGACTGGGGGGCGGCGGACGTTGCGACGGGTCGCGGCGTTGCCACATCGCACGAGACGGTGGCGCAGCAGCTCGGTATGTCCAGTAAGACCGTGCAGAGGTCACGTGACCTCATGGCGGCGCTGGGTTTCGCAGTGACCGTGGCGGAGGGCCGGTACCTCACCCGCGCAGAGCGTGCCGCCGCCCGCGCTCAGCACGGGCAGACACAGACGCGCGCGGCATCGTTACGGGCGCTCACTCTCCCCCGTCCCCGTCCAGCTCACCAGGCTGTGGAAAATGTCCAGCTACCCCGTAGGGGTTTAACTCTCCCTACTCCTTACCTTTCAGAGAACTCATCAACGCGCGCGCGCGCGCGCGCGGGAGCCGCTTCGCGGCAGCCGAAACCAACAACAAATCATCAAACCCGCAGGTCGACGTCTACTCGCGTTGCAAGCCCCCTCGAGCACCAACGATTCGCGGCAGCTCTCGTTCAGCGCCTCCCCTGGCTCGCCCGAAATCGGCACATCGGGTCTGTGGTACGGATGATCGCTCACACCAAGCTCGACGTCGATCGCTGGAGCGCAGACGCACTCATCGACGCAATCAACAGACACTTGAGTTCACGTGGAAGTCGCCCACTCGAACCGGGCTTGCAGCGTAACCCTGTGGGCTATCTCGCAGCCCTCATCCGCGCTGCTGTCGATCCCAAGGAAGAGACACCACTTGAACGCCAACGCCGGTCAGCAACCGAGCGCGCGGATCGAATCGCGCGGCAGATCGAGCAACGCCGCGCCGAAGCCGAGCGTGCGGCACAGATCAATCGCACTGAAGTCGCCCGGATCATCGAGCAGATGAAGTGTGATCAGGCCGAGCGCGACCATGCGAGCGCAGAACGCGAACGTCGGCGCAGAGCTGACGCGCGACGCCGCCTTGAGATTGTCACGTCGACGACAGGAACCCCGTACGCCTCCCCCCTGGCTAGCAGTAGCTAGCACTTTGTGCAGATAGCAGCTGCTAGCATTGGCTAGTGAAGAATAGCGCAGAGTAGCTGCAGCTAGCAACTGCTAGCTGGCGCTAACACAAGCTAGCAGAAGGGCTGACGTGATCACACTATTCGGCGGGACCAAAGGGGGGACCGGCAAGACCACGACTGCAATCAACGTCGCGACATGTCTCGCGAAGGACGGTCGCAGCGTCATCATCGTGGACGCCGACAAGCAGCGCAGCGCCGCAAAGTGGCATGCGCGCCGCGTCGACAACCAGTTTGAACCCGCCATCACCCTCGTAGAGAAGCAGGGCAACGTCTTCGCGGCCGTGCGCGATCTAGACAGGCACTACGACCACGTCATCGTGGACGTTGCCGGCGACGACAACCAAGAGCTGCGCACCGCCATGACTGCTGCGCACCGCATGATCATCGTGCTCCGGCCCAGCCAACTCGACGTCGAAACGCTCGAAGAGTTCACCGAAGTCATCGACACGGCCCGCGACTTCAACCCCGAGCTGGAAGTGCGCAGTCTGATCAGTCAGGCCCCCACCAACCACAACGAAACTGAGACAGTTGATGTCGCCGAGTTCATCGTCGATTTTCCGCAGATCGTTCCCCTGGAAACGGTGTTGTACCTGCGTAAGGCGTACCGTGACACGCTCGCAGACGGTCGTGGAGTGGTCGAGGTTGGGGGAGTGGCCGGGAAGAAGGCCCGCGCCGAGGTCGAGGAACTAGTAGCGGAGGTGTTCGCGTAATGGCGATCGCACGGAACAGGAAGAGGGAGCCAGACGTCGCCGCGATCGCCGCGTTCGGTGCCGCAGCAGAGTCCCGCAACGATCAGGCGGCACCTACCTCCGCGACGACGCGCCGAGCGCAAGAGGAATCCCGTGGATCAAGCGCGCCGAACGCGCCGAGCGCGACCGATGGTCCGAAGGCCAGTCTTGTGCGCTGGGCTGGTGAGAAGGAGTTGCGCGATGAACTCATGGCCTACGGCAAGCGCAACCGCTACAACATGCAGGAGCTGATGATCGAGACCATGCGCCGAGGACTTGCAGAACTGCGAGCTAGCGAAGGCTAGCAGTAGATAGCAGTAGCTAGCCCTGGTTCTGCTTTGGACGGCGACCTCGACATCAATCTCGCAGCGTTACTTCTGCGCACCGCCGCGCTCCTCGCGGAGAACGAGGATCGTCACCTCGATTGAGCGACAAGGAATGGTGTTCAGTCGAAAAGCGAGAGTTGGCTTGGTGAGGGTTTGCGAGAGCGCGCACGTCGTCCGAGAGCGCTGGACGTCTGTGTGGGTCTCTCGAGAAGAAACGGCGTGCAGCGGAACGGGAGCTCTCCGAGGCCGTACTCCCCGGCGAGCTGTTGCGCTTTGCGGAGTACCGAACCGGGCGAGATTTCGTCCCACCAGGCGGTTTCGCTGAAGCCGCCCTGCGGCATGGCCGCTGCGGTGTAGGCGGGCGAGAGGTGCAGGTCGTTCTTCCACCAGTTGAGGACTGCCTGTTCCAAGTTGTAGGCGTCGTCGCCTGTTGGTGTATCCATCGTCCACACGAGGACCCATCCGCGTCTCTCGTGACTGGGGATACGGTCGGTGTCCCGTCCGGCGCAGCCAATTTTTACCGCGTCTCGGTCGGCGACGAGGTAGAGCGTCGCTGGACCGTCATAGGCGAAGTTGCTGAAGCAATATCGGCAGATTCCCTTACCGATTTTAATGTTCTGCAGGGCCGGGCTGACTATGTTTCCGCACTTGTGGCGTGATGGCCACGGACTGAAGCTGTTCTTGTAAGCCGCGATTGGCGTGAGGTCGTGCTGTGTCATGATTTGGCGTGCGTCTTCCTCGGGCATCCGGTTGCGCTCGGAAGCGTCTTTCGCGGCGCAGGAGGGGCAGCCTCCCTGCCCCCGCTTAGTGTTCGTCAAAGACGGACGAACTTCGCCGCCGCAACGTTCATGCTGGCACAGCCATGGCGCATCCACTCCGGGATAGGGCTCCAACGGTACCAGTCCCGCTTTTTTCATGACCGCGGCGGCTTCCTCTTCGGGGAGAAGCAGAGCTTTGTGAGTCGCTTCTTGTCCGCATTCCCTGCAGGGCCCTTGGCCGGCGTAGAGGTTGCCTAGGCGGGGGGACACGATTCGTCCGCACTGGAGGTGCACCGCCTGCCAGTTCTTCGTCGAAGATCCCGGGTACGGCTCTAGAGGTCGAAGGCCCTGCTCGAGGAAATATTCGACCGCGGATTCGCTGGTCCAAACCGCGTTTCCTCGAGCGGCAAGTGAGCACGGACGGCATGCTGTCCCGTTGGAACGAGTGGTATTCAAGGTCGGGGTTCGTTCTTCCCCGCAAGTCAAATGCACGCTCCTCCACGGTGCGGCCGTACCCGGGTAATCGTCGAGGGGATCGAAGCCGGCCGCTCGCATCTCCGCAACTGCTGCCTCCGCTAGCGACGCCCGCCTAGCTACACCGCGCGCCGTTGCTGCGCATGGCCTGCACATTGACGCCCTTCGACGCACATTGCTCAAGGTGGGCGAGATTGTCCGTCCACACGGTTCGTGAATGCACGGCCAGGGGACCCCCGTGCCAGGAAACGGACCAAGAGGAATGCCACCCGCCGCACGCAAAATCCGTTCGGCCTCGGCAGGGTCTAATCCGCGCACGTTTTCTCCGTCCTCCGATTGGAACCTACCGATGACCACTGACACGATCCCCGGTCGCCCAGCCCTCCCGATCCGAACCTTCCCGCTGCGGTACGCGAGCGGTGGCGGCGCCGGCTCTCCCCGACGTCGCCAGTAGCTCGCCGGGTCGGGGGAGTGAGTGCTCGTTGCCGTCGCGGATGGCGTCCCTGGTCGGGCCGCCGCGCGTCACCCGCGGTGCCGCCGCCCGCGCAGCCAACGTTTCCTCCTGGACGTCGTCACGCCGGCTACGCGGGCGCCCTGCCCCCAGCGCGTCTGTGTTCTCCTGCGTCGGACACGCTGGGGGCGATGCAAGGTATGATTGCCGTTACGCTGCGCGTACCAGCAATCCCTCGCCCTGCGGGGCGCGCACCCCTTGACGGGGTGCTTCGTGCCACCTGTGGTGTCACCCTCCGCGTGGCCGCTTCGGAAGGGCTCTCGTCATGGCTGACTCGATCCCGTGGTGGCGTCGCCGGCCTGGACGGCCGGTTGATGGGCCACCACCTGCCGCGAGGGCGGCAGGGGCATCGTCGGGCGATGCCCCACCTGTTCCGGGGGAGCAGGTGTCGGGTCCGCGCGGTGAGCGGACCAAGACCGTTGCGGTGCGCCTCACTCCGGAGGAGCACGCGGTGTGGCTTGCTGCTGCGGCCGCGGATGGGCGCGGGCAGATGGGTCGGTGGGTGCGGGAGTCGATTACGGATCACCTCAACGGCCGAACGGGACCGAAACAGATCGAAGGCTTGCAAGAGATCCGGTCGGAGCTGTCGCATGCGGGATCGAATCTGAATCAGATCGCGAAAGCGTTGAATATCGCGCAACGCGGCGGCGGTCCGCCGTCGGCAGTGAAAGCGGTCGCAGAGGTTATTGAGGCGACGCGGGTGGAACTGGCGCGGGTGCGGAATCGCTTGCAGGAGTTGGAGTGATCGCGAAGATCACCCGCGGATCCCGTCCGGGCGATATCGCCGCGTATCTGCACGGGCCTGGTAAAGCGAACGAGCACCAGTTCACGAAGGATTACATGCGGCAGCGTGGCGGTGTCGTGATCGGTGGGAACCTGGGCCGTGAGGGGGAGACGGACGGAATGCGGTGGGCGCAAGATCTCCGCGCCGCCGCACACACCCGAGAGGACATTACAAAGCCGATCTGGCAGGTATCGCTACGATGCGCGCCCGGGGATCGGAAACTTTCGGATCAGGAGTGGGCCGACGCAGGGCAGCAGTTCGCGGAGCAGATGGGGTACGCGAACAACCCCTGGGTGATGGTTCGCCACGGCGACGACCACGTGCATATCGTCGCGAGTCGGGTGAGTGAGACGGGGGAGGTGTGGCATGCGCGACATGACTTCCGGAACGCGCAACGCGCAGCAACCCAGCTGGAGAAGGACTACAACCTGCAACAAGCGCCACGTCAACGGGCACCGCAACGAGAGCGCATTCCGCAGCAGCGGCAAAACGAGCGGTATCGCGCTCAAGAGCGGGCATTGACGGAACATCGCGCGGAAGAGCTCCGTCGTGCGTTGGAGATTCGCGCGCGCGCCATGGCCGGCATGATGCCGATCGAGGAGTTCGCGAAGACCTTGAAACGACCCCGCACTGCTGAGGAGCGGGAAGCGGAAGCACGCAACCTGGCGCAGCACGCCCGGGAACAAGCCGACCGAGACCGCGACAGAAATCGGGACCGAGGCCACGGCTACGACCGATGACTTCCTGTCCACGACCGCTTTAGTGGGGCGCGGCTAGTCGCTTGTTCGGGAAAGTCTGATACCAATGATGCATGGCACAGAAACTTTCTTTTGTTGACGACCTCGACGGCACCTTGATCGAGGACGGCGGCGGAACCGTACGGTTCTCGATCGATGGCGCGAACTACGAGATCGACTTGTCCGCGGAGAACGCCGCGAAGCTGACCGAGGCGCTGAAGAAGTACACCGACGCTGGCCGCCGCGTCCGCGGCGGCAGCAACGCCCCCGCGACCGCCGCGAAGAAGAGCGACCCGCAGCGCCTGAAGGCGATCCGCGAGTGGGCGGGCGAGAACGGTTACGAGGTATCCAGCCGAGGCCGCATCCCCTCTGAGGTCGTCGACGCGTACGACGCCGCCCACTAGGCGGACCCAGCGACGGAGCTCGGAGCTACGGCTCCGAGCTCCGTCGCTGTTCCTACTGTCTGTGCACGGGCCGGCCGTCGAGAAAGCCGTGGCCCTGTCACTCGGGGTCGGACACACCGCGGTAGTCCCGGTACGCGTTTCGGGCTGCATCAGCTCGCGCAGCAGTGACGGCTTGACGTCGCGTTGCCTCCGCTTGGTGTCATGACGCAGTCGATGCGTCAGCTCATCACGGTGGAGGCAGAGGCGCGCCCTGGGCAATGGCGAGACCCAGGGTTTCACGCTTCGCCGGTTCTAAGTCACGGGCTGCTTGAAGCCTGGCTGCACTTTCGATCAGGAGGAATTGCGTGAGTCTCGGAGTCGGATCCCGCCGGAGGGTATGGCTTCGATCGTAAAGAGTTCTGTCGCTCGGACGAGGTCTGAGAGTTTCGCGTAGCCCCAGTTGCGGGAGTCGAAGTCTGGCTGGCGTTTGCGCATGAGCTGGCCGACCGTCGCGAGATTCGCCCAACCGTCCTCTGCGGAAGCGGTCACGACGCTGGTCCGCAAGCCTGCAACAAGCTTGGTATCGCTTCGCAACTTAGCCGGGGGAGTGCGCGTGGGAGCTGGGGGAGCGGCCTCCGTCACCGTAGCTCCGAGGACGTCGAGGTAAGTGAACTGATCGCAGGCGTTGCGGAAGGCCTCGGGGGTCTTGCGCTCACCGAAACCGTAGACGGTGACACCCTCCTCGCGGATACGCGATGCAAGCCGCGTGAAATCACTGTCGGAGGACACGATGCAGAACCCGTGGAACCGGCGCGTGTAGAGCAGGTCCATCGCGTCGATGATCAGTGCGCTGTCGGTGGAGTTCTTGCCCTTCGTGTGGGCGAACTGCTGCATCGGCTGAATCACGTGCTCGCTCGCAGCGGCCTTCCAACTGGTCAACTGCGGCATCGTCCAGTCGCCGTAGACCCTCTTCACGGACGCAGTACCGAAACGGGCAACCTCTGTCAGCACCGCGCCGATCCTCGAGGGCGGCACGTTGTCAGCATCGACGAGAACAGCGAGCAGATCGCTAGGCACGTGCATGCGCTCAGCATGCCAGGCCCGCTGATGCCACGCGCGCTGAGGTCCTAGCGCCCGCGGGCGGAACCACTGCGTGCCGCATCCCGACGGCGATCCAGTAGCGCATCCTCCCCGGTCGAAGCCCTTTGAGCAGCTGCGTGGACTGACGATCGGGGAAGATGAGCAGATGACTCGAATCTTCGACAACATCGATCACCGACTTGGCGAGCAGCTGCAGCTCACCTTCGCCGCTTTCGATCGCATGGATGCCGCAGTCGGGTACTTCAACCTTCGCGGCTGGAAGATTTTCGACCAGCTGGTGCGCGATAAACCTCTCATCGGCACTCCGGTCGTCCGGATACTCATCGGTATGGTCGCTACTGGACCTCAGGAGGAAGCGCTCGACGAGCTTCAGGCCTCAGTCGACGGCTTGCCTCGCCCCGAAGCCGATCCGTCGATCGCTCGTGAGCGGAAGAGCCAGCTGCTCGAACAGCTGCGAGTGCAGCTCATGCGCGGGTTGCCGACGTCAGCAGACAGGGCCACCCTCGGATCGTTGCGCACACTTCTGGCCGACGGCGCGATCGAGATTAAGGTGTTCACGCGCCGACCGCTCCACGGAAAGACCTACATTTTCCACCGCCAGGACGTTACGAATCCCATCACTGGCTACGTAGGCTCGTCCAACCTGACCGCGCCGGGGCTTACCCACAATCTTGAACTCAACGTGGACGTCGTCGATAGCGCCGGGGCTAAAGACCTCGCCGACTGGTTTCAAGCGCGTTGGGAGGACAAATTCAGCCGACCTGTCACAGCAGAAATTCTTGACCTTCTGGACGAGTCATGGGCCACGGTCGAACCTCGGAAGCCCTATGAAATCTTCCTCAAAGTCTGTTACGACCTCTCCCGCGATGTCCGGGAGGGGCTCGCCGAGTACTCCGTTCCCTCGGAGATTGAGGAAAAACTCCTCGAGTACCAGGCGACCGCTGTCCGGACCCTCGCCCGCCGGATCATCACCCGCCGAGGAACTATGCTGGGCGACGTCGTCGGCCTTGGCAAGACACTAACCGGTATCGCCGTCGCGCTGATGCTGCGCGACGAGCACGGCTATATGCCGCTCATCATCTGCCCGCGGAACCTCGTGTCGATGTGGGAGCAACACCTTGAGGCGTACGACCTTCATGGTCGCGTTGTGCCGTACAGCATGGCTCACACCGTGCTTCCGGACCTACGCCGATACGCGTTCGTCATCGTCGATGAGTCCCACACGCTACGCAATGATTCCCGACAGGACTACCGCGCGATCCAGGACTACATCCAGCGCAACGACAGCCGCGTCCTACTCCTCACGGCGACCCCTTACAACCTCCGCTTCACAGACGTCGCCAACCAGCTAGCCCTCTACCTCGACGAGGACGAAGACCTCGGGATCTCGCCGACCAACGCACTCCGTCTCGACCCCAAGCTGTACGACAAAGTCGACGGCAAGATCACTACCCTCGCCGCATTCCGCCGCTCCGATGACCCGGACGACTGGAAACGACTTATGGGCGAGCATCTAGTCCGACGGACGCGGTCATTCATCAAAAACAACTACTCGTTGGAAGCGGAAGACGGCAGCAAGTACCTCGAGTTTTCCGACGGGACCAGATTTACGTTCCCCACCCGCCATGCCCGGCCCATCGAGCACTCCTTCGGCGTCGACGACCCGGCATCGATAATGGCCGACGACCACACACTCGACACGCTGAAAAATCTCGTGCTCCCTCGCTACGACATGGGCACTTTCCTCGCGAACGATGTCACTCTCAATGACCACGAAAAGGAGTACGTCGAAAACCTTACTCGCAGCCGCGGAAACGTCGCCGGCTTTGTGCGGACGACGTTCTACAAGCGGCTCTCCTCCTGCGGGCACTCCTTTATACTGTCGCTCCGCAGGCACATCGCCCGCAATGAACTTTTTGCGTATGCAATGGACCAGGGCCTCTCCATCCCTACTGGGACTATCGTCGACAACAACCTCCTTGATGACAATGACCCTACGGAATCCGAGTTGGACACCGCCGAGCACCTCGGGGACGACCCCAGCCGCAGGTACGAGGCCCTGACTGCGGCAAACCCTGGAGGCGTCTCCTGGGTTCGTCCAGAGCTTTTCACCCCTGCCCTCACAGATGCCTTGGTGGCCGACACTGAGGCGCTTCGGGGGCTTCTGGCGTCCTATGGAACATGGTCGCCGACTGTCGACTCGAAACTTGCGGCTCTAATAAAACTCGTGGGCGAGACACATCCGAGCGAGAAGATTCTGGTCTTCACTGAGTACAAGGACACCGCCAACTACATTGCCTCCGCGTTGCATGCAGAGGGTGTCCTGGCCGTCGGCGTCGCCTCGGGAGACAGCGACGACCCTACCGGCCTAGCTCGTAGATTCTCCCCAGCCTCGAACGCTCTCCCGAATATGGACATCGACTCCGGCGGCGGAGAACTGCGAGTACTCGTGTCGACCGACGTCCTCAGCGAGGGACAGAACCTCCAAGACGCCCATATCGTCGTAAATTACGACCTGCCCTGGGCGATCATCCGGCTCATCCAACGCGCCGGCCGCGTCGATCGAGTCGGACAAAAATCTGACCACGTCCTCATCTACTCGTTCTTCCATGAGTCGGTCGACGCTGTACTCTCCCTCCGGCAACGGATCGCCGACCGGCTTACCGCCAACGCCGAGGCGTTCGGATCAGACGAACAGTTCTTCGGCAGCAACGACGAAGTCAAAGCCATCACCGATCTCTATAACGGCACGGTCGAGGACACGGACTCTGCTGAGGACGTCGACGCCTCCAGCCTTGCCTACCAGTACTGGCGAAATGCTGAAGCTCTAGACGCTGAACTCACCGCCCGCGTGGCCGCGCTGCCGGACTTGGTCGACGCCACCAGGGCCAAACGCGCGACCGACACTCAAGACGGTCTGCTCTGTTACGTCAGGACTGAGGCAGGCACTGACGGCTTCGGCTGGATTTCACCAGGCGAGGCCCCTCGATTGTTTACGGGGCTGGAGGCGTTGCGAGCGTTCGAAGCAACGTCAGACGAACCCGGGCTGGAGCACCGACCGGACCATGAAGATCTCCTCGCGGAACTTGTCAAAGGGCCACTCGCCACACCAAGCGCAGCCGCTGGCCGTCTGCGAGGGGTGAGGCGAATGCTGTGGCGACGACTCGGAGAGACAATCTTGAGTTACGACGCGGACACCGACGCTGCGCTTGACGCGCTCTTCCAGCACGCTCTCACCAGCGAAGCAGACCGCCGCCTACGGAGAGCGCTGCGCAACGGCACAAGCGACGAGGATCTCGCGTCGCGAGTTGCCGCCCTGCATCGCGATGGTCGCCTCGTTATCGAATCGCGCGGCGGAAACGACCCAGTTCGAATCGTCAGCAGTATGGGAGTCCGCTCATGAATGAGGCTAAACTTCTCGCATTCGTTGACAACCAAGACCTACGCGAACTGTTCATCACCGAGCTCGGCTGGAACAACCCCGACCAACCAGACTGTAAGTTCGAGGTAGAGGGCCACGCGTACTCACTAACGCAAATCGCGGGCTATAAGGGCCTACGTATCTGGTTCTGCGCGGAGTTGCCAGCGCGGAGAATCCAGCGCACCCTCGACGAGCTCATCGGCCAAAACAGTCATGAGCGACTGGTCATCTTCGCGGACGATCGGCGCCAGGAGTGGCGCTGGCCGCGGAGAGCACAACTGGGCGGGGCGAACGCCAAGCTGTTAGTTCACCGACACATTGTCGGTGAAGCAGACGCTCACATGGCAAAGCAGCTCAGCACCATCGCGATCGACTTCGATGAGGACATTTCCCTCGTCGAGTTACTCACAAAGATGCGCGCAGCCTTCGACGAAGAAGCCCAACAGGCTTCGGTCAAAGCCGCTCGCCTGATGTCATCTCTTTATACGTGGCTTGTTGAGGCAAATTACAATGAACATGAGGCCACGCTATTCCTAGCGCGTCTCCTGTTTGTCCTATTTGCCGACGACAGCAATATGTGGTCCCGCGATATTTTTCTACAGTTCTTAGTGGACGACACGGATGATGCCGAGCTACACTTGCGCCTTACTGAACTCTTTCTAGCGTTAGACACGCCCAAGAATATGCAGCAGCTCCCACCGGAAAGCCCATTGACAAAATTCCCCTACGTCAATGGAGGCTTGTACGCAGAACGGCTGGAACTGCGGCCATTACCGGCGGAGTTCCGGCGAGACCTAATCGCCGCCTGCCACTTCGACTGGTCGTTAATCTCGCCTGCTGTATTCGGATCAATGTTTCAAACGGTCAAGTCCAAGGAAGCACGCCGCAGCGGTGGAGAGCACTACACCACAGAAGAAAATATTCTCAGAACGATTGAGCCGCTGTTTCTCAATGATTTGCGGAACCGCCTGATCGAGAACTGGGACAGCATCGCTGGACTCAACCGTCTTCAGACTTATTTGGGGAGCCTCCGATTCCTCGATCCGGCGTGCGGTTGTGGCAACTTCCTGATCGTTGCTTACCGAGAACTCAGGGCACTAGAACTTGACCTGATTGTTCGACGCCGCGAACTCGATCTAGCTAGCGGAACCGATCGTCGGTATCAGGGTACGTTTGATGTAACTGGCGACATCCGGGTAACACTGGATCACTTTTTTGGTATCGAAATTGATGAATGGCCTGCACGAATAGCCGAAGTTGCGATGCTCTTGATGGATCATCTTGCTAACCAGAGAATGGCGCAAGATTTTGGTGTTGCTCCGGATCGTCTTCCAATTTCGATTGCGCCGAAAATTCTTCATGCAAACGCTCTTAGGGAGGACTGGAAACAACTTGTTGGAAAAGCTGACGATGTCCTGATTTTCGGGAACCCGCCGTATCTTGGGCACAAAGAGCGATCCGCGGCGCAGACGGCAGATATGAAGGTCGCCTGGGGTAAATTGTACTTCGGATATTTGGACTTTGTCACCAGTTGGCATGCAAAGTGTCTTGTGTTTTTCGCCGGCACGAAGCGTGCGAAGTTTGCTTTCGTCACGACAAATTCGATCGTGCAGGGCTTCTCCGTTAGTTACCTCTTTGGGCCGCTTTTTGCAGACGGATGGAGAATTCGATTCGCCCATCGTCCATTCGCTTGGACATCCGAGGCGCCCGACCCTGCGGGCGTCCATACGGTCATTGTTGGATTCGACAAGGAACGGAGTACGCCACAGCTGTTTACATATGAGAGGCCTAACTCAAAGCCTGTCGAAGTGACGGTAGACCGAATCAGCCCCTACCTGATTGATGCATCAGATGTGGTCGTCGTGCCGCGAAATCAGCCGCTTAGCGAGGACATGGGCGTCGTATCGTCCGGGTCAAATCCAATCGACTTTGGGCACTTGATCTTTTCCGACGCGACGAAACGAGTGATTGAAAAAGATCCCATCGCGCGGAAATATATTCGCAAATTTGCGAACGGGGATGAATTCATCAACGGCAAAACACGGTGGTGCCTTTGGTTGCGTGACGCGGATCCCTCAGATCTAACCGTTTCTCCTATTTTGCGCGAGCGAGTTAACGCTCTCGCGTTAGACCGTGCAGCAAGTGACCGTGCGGCAACCAAGCGGCTTGCTAACCTATCCGGCTTGTTCGGCGAGGACCGTCAACCTGTCGCTCAATTTGTCGCGTTCCCACAGACCTTCAGCGAGCACCGGAAATATTGCACGGTTGGAGACATGCAACCGGACACCGTCATCGGAATGAAGCTCTACTCGTCGGCCGATCCGGACGGAACGACCCTTGCCATAGCATCTAGTTCCCTTTTTGCTGATTGGCAGCAGTTAGTTGGGGGGCGCTTGGAATCTCGTCTGAGCTTCAGTATCAACCTGGTATGGAACAATTACCCACTCCCCCGGCTATCCTCCGATGATCGACGATCTCTGGTGAATGCAGCACAGGCTATCAAGGAGGCGCGCCATAACCTTCCGGAGATGTCACTATCCGAAATGTACAAAGAGGGACTTGGAAGTGAAGAGTTACTGAGGGCGCATATGAGCTTGGATCGTCTGACGTTCTCTATCTTCAGACTTGACCCTTACTCCACACTTTTGGAACGGCAACGGCACCTCTTGAGTCGTTACGCACAGATGACGCATCGATAGGCGAAGTTTGTCGGGTGAGTTGCCAGCAATACCTATTTAGACGGAGTTGTCGTATTAAAGTAGGGGACTCACCGAGTCTGTCGTAGTAGGAGAAGCCGCTCACCGCACCAGCCGTCCCGTAGAGGGGTAGCTGGCCGGTCGTGGCTGAGCCAGTCGGCATTGGCGGATTCGTGCAGGTGAGAACGTCCCGTAAGACCTGCCCGGTGAGTAGTCCGGTGACGGGGCGTCAAACGGGACAGCTCGTCGGTGTCCTCTGCGAGCCTTTGTGGGCGGTGCTAGTCCGTGGGTGCTGGCGCAGCGGCGCGGAGGTATGCGTAGACGGTCTCTCGACTAATGCCGTACTCCTTTGCCAAGAGCGTTTTCGGGACGCCGGTGGTGGCGCGCTCGCGCAACTCGTTGACCTGCGCGGGGGAGAGGGAGCGGGCGCGGCCGCGGTAGGCGCCGCGCTGCTTGGCCAGGGCGATGCCTTCGCGTTGACGTTCCCGGATGAGTTCGCGTTCGAATTCCGCAAACGCGCCCATCATGTTCAGCAGTAGGTTCGCCATCGGGCTGTCCTCGCCCGTGAAGGTCAGCTGCTCCTTCACAAACTCGACTCGGACCCGCTTGTCCGTCAGCCGGCGCACCAGCCGGCGCAGGTCCTCGAGGTTCCTCGCGAGCCGATCCATCGAGTGCACGAGCACCGTGTCCCCGTCGCGGACGAACCCGATCATCGCTTCGAGCTGCGGCCGGTTCACGTCCTTACCGGAGGCTTTGTCCTCGAACACCCGATCCAGCGCCACGCCGTCGAGCTGGCGGAGGGTGCTCTGATCCAGCGTGCTCACCCGCACGTACCCAACCCGCTGACCCGACATGCCGCCTCCGACCCCTAACTGTCCAGTTGGAGTCTAGGAGTCGCGAAGGTATGTGTCAGACAAGCGCGAAGTGACCCTAGTCGGACGTGATCCGGCGGACCTGCCTGACGTCCAGTTGGGGTGTACCCCAGGTCGATGGGCCGACTCGTTGGGTACAGGTGATGACCCGCTTCGGTCGTGCACGCGACCTTGAGCACTCGTGCAGGCTGCTATTTCCAGCCGTGCTCCCAGCGACGGACACGACAACGCAGCGGTGGGACCCCCGGGAGTGCTGTTCGAGTAGATCATGCCGTGTACCTACCGGCGACGTATTGCGTCGCCCCTAGTCGGGGACGTTGTACCGATCGAGCCGGGCACTTCCTTCTGCGAGCTCGCGCTGGTTCTCAGGGTCGGCCTTCCATTCAGCTCGGACGCGGCAGAGGTGGCATGTCACCTCTTCGAGCACACTTGAAGTCAGGCGAGGCTTAGTCGCGCCGCACGGGTAGAAGCCACTATTGCTCTCGAGGTGAACTTTGTGCATGCGCACATCTTGCGCCACCTGATTCCGCTCAGCCGATACCGCCTACCAGCGGCTCGTAGCGCTCGAGATACGAGACGTCACGATCATGACTGTGCTGGCGCAGGTGAAGCACGAGATCGAACGCGAGCGCATGGCCGACTCGACCAGCGAGCGGCGCGCCGCCGGGAAAAACTTCGGCGGTCGGCCCCGGACGGTGATGGTTAGCCGGATCGCGTGTGCGTTGCGTCTGATTGAAGCGGGGGAGCTGGCGGCTCAGGTGGGCGGGACCTGGGCGTCTCGCGGGTGACGTACTACCGCCGGCTCGGCTCCCTGGGCGCCCAGCGTGCGCGTCTGTTCTTGAGTGGGCTTCGGCGGGTGGTGCGGTGGATCCGGTCTGGGTGGAGCTGCGGGTTCAGGTGGCACTGAACGGCGAAAATGCTGTGGGACGATCTGGTCATGCCTGGCTCACTCCACGTCCATGTCGTCGACGGAACTCGCCTGAGGGTTGATGTCGTTTCGGATCAGGGGGCAACGCTGTCCTTGGTGGGCGAGTTCACTGATCTTGAGCCGGCTGTAGAGCGTGGCGGCGTGCTGGAGACCAATCCCGCGTTGCGGAGCAACATGTGGGCATACGCGAAGACGTGGTTCGCGGCTCGTACGACATCGAACGCCGATGCCCTCAGCCTCTCCGACCCGGAGGAGCAGAAGGCAGCCCTGAAGCAGGCTGAGATCGACCGGCGTACTGCTCAGAAGCAGGCGGATGCGTTCGCGAAGACCGCCCAGTGGATCGCAGACGTCGCAGATGACGTCTCCCTGCTCGACGTCGAGCACGGCTGGTGCTCGTCCTGTTTCTTCAACACAGAGCACCGCAAATCCAACCGGCCCGCGGGTCAGCTACCGGTGTATGTGTGCCAGGGGTGTGGGTCGCCCACGCTTCCGTGCGTCGCTGTGGGGTGCAGCAATATGGCGGTGCGGGAACGGGGGGCGCTCCGCGTCCCGCAGTTCTGCGCCGAGCATCGCCGGGACATTCCCGGCTTCGAGAAGGCGCAGGGCTCCTTCGGGGAGCTGCACGACTACGAGGAGTACCTGAAGTACGAGAAGCCCGATCTGGACGCGACGGCGAGGATCGCTTTGGGAGGTGCGGCCGTCCTGACGGTGGCCGCGCCTGTCGCTCTTCTCGCGGCCCCCGCGATCGGCGGTGCCCTCGGCTCACTCGGTGTGTTTGGTGGCCTGACCGGCGCCGCTGCCAGCTCTCATGGCCTTGCGTTGCTCGGAGGAGGAACCCTCGCGGCCGGAGGTCTTGGCATGGCCGGTGGGACGGCGGTCGTTACCGCTGTCGGGGCTGCGGTCGGAGGTGCTCTAGGCGCTTCGGTGTCCAACGCGTACCTCCGCGAGGACAAGTCTTTCCGCATCGAACTGCTGCGCCCTGGGAGAGGGGGCGTGCCCGTCGTCGTTGCCAACGGATTTCTCACCGAGGGTGAAGGAGAGAAGTGGGGTGGGTGGAAGGAGATCGTCGACGGACGGTACCCGGACTCCCCCGTCTACCGCGTCCGGTGGGGCTCGAAGGAGATCAGCGACCTCACCACCTTGGTAGGCGGGGCCGTCGGGAACGCTGGAGGTCTCTTCGTCGCTAAAGCCGCCGCCGCCCGGGCCACGAAGCTCGGCGCAAAATTGCTCGGGAACGCTGCCGGGCTGGCGATGATCGCCGCGGACCTTGCCAAGAACCCTTGGCACGTCGCGAAAAACCGAGCCGACAAGACTGGGGTCATCGTGGGAGATTTGCTGGCGAGGACTGACGCTGAGTCCTACGTGCTGGTTGGACACAGCCTCGGGGCGCGGCTGATGGTCGTCGCCGCCGAAGCGCTCGGAACCAAACCCGGCGGGCCGAGGATCGAGTCCGCTCACCTGCTCGGAGCCGCCATCGGCGCGAAGAGCAACTGGGACGCTCTGACCGCAGCTGTCGATGAAGGTGTCTACAACTATCACTCGACCCACGACAACATTTTGAAGCTCCTCTACAGGACCGCGCAGGCAGGAGAGACGGCCGCCGGACTCGTCGGCTTCACCCCTACTTCTAGCAAGATCCAGAACATCGACGTCTCGGCCGACGTGAGGACGCACTTCGAGTACCAGAAAAAGGTGCAACTCCGTCACGCTCGCTGATTCAGCGTGTGAGCGGCCTTGGTAGAGAGGCGCATTGCGGCGGAGCGAAATTCGGGGCCGCATGGTCCATCAGTCCGCGGGTAGAGCCGGCCGGCTGGCGGCGGCCGTGTCGCTCCTGGTGGTTACTCTCGGGTGAGAGGCGCAGGGCCTTGTGACGGGGGTTGGCTGTGCTGACGCAGGTGCGTAGTCCGCAAGAAGTGTTTTTCGCTCCGCAGCGGTTCGTGTTGCCGTTGTTTCAGCGGCCGTACGTGTGGTCGGCGGAGTTGCAGTGGGAGCCGCTCTGGCAGGACATTACGCGTCTGGTGGAGGTGGTGTCGGAGCGGCCTGAGGCGACGCACTTCATGGGCGCGATCGTCCTTCAGCAGCAGCAAGTTCCGCTGGGCGAGTTGCAGGCGTGGTCGGTCATCGACGGCCAGCAGCGTCTGACGACGCTTCAACTCCTGCTGGACGCCTTGCACGCCGAGTTGACGATCCGCGACTGGGCACCGATCGCGGGTCAGGTTGTCGACCTGGTCGAGAACTCCGAGGCGTTCCGGTCCACGCCCGAGGACCAGTTCAAGTTGTGGCCCACAAACCGCGACCGGGCATCGTTCTCCGCCGTGATGCGCGCCACCCCTCCTGTGGTGCACCACGGCTTCGAGCAGAGCCGGCTGGTGCAGGGGCACCAGTACTTCACCGATGCGATCGCGACCTGGTTGGACGCGGCAGAGAACCCGCAGCGGGCAGCGCGGACGCTGGTCGCGGCGATCACGACGAAGCTGCAGCTCGTGGTGATCCAGTTGCAGGCCGACGAGGACGCGCAGGAGATCTTCGAGACCCTCAACGCCCGAGGGACGCCGCTGTCGGCGGCGGACCTCATCAAGAACTTCGTGTTCCAACGGTTGAACGCGTCCGCCGCAGCGACCGAGCAGGCGTACCAGCAGTGGTGGGCACAGTTCGAAACCCCGTTCTGGGAAACCGAGGTCCGCGCCGGCCGCCTCATCTACACGCGCTCCTCGCTGTTCTTGACGCAGTGGCTGACCGCTCGCACGATGCGGGAGATCCCGGCGCGTGAGGTGTTCACGGCGTTTAAGCGGTACGCGTCAGATCCGGCGAGCGGTGGAGTGGAGCGGCTGCTGCCGGAGATCCACGCTGCGGCGACCCGCTATCGCGAGTTCACCGAGCAGGCGCTCCTCCGCGACGGCCTCCTCTCACGGCTAGCGCTGTTCGTGTACCGCACGGGCACGTTGGACTCCGAGCTCGCCAAGCCGCTGCTGATCTGGCTCGGCGAACCCGAACAAGCCGACATTCCGGCTGCCGAGCGGGATCGGCTCCTCGCTGTCCTCGAAAGCTGGTTCGTGCGACGCGCACTCGTCCGGGCACCCTCTCAAGGCGCGAACCGCTTCCTGCTGGACCTGCTGACACATCTGCTGTCCCAGCCGCACGAGCGCATTGCGGCCACCGCTGAGACGTTCCTCACTAAGCAGAGCAGCGGCGTCGGGTTCTGGCCAGACGACGCTG
>NZ_CP047178.1 GCF_009834225.1 Rathayibacter sp. VKM Ac-2759 | reverse complement strand
GGCGTCGCGCAGGCGGATCACGAGTAGCCAGAGAGTCATCAGTCGCGCCTCGCTGTCTGTCTCTCCCTTGGGCAGGGAGGGAGGCGGGGTGATGCCGTGCTCTGCGATGACGCTCAAGAGTGCCTGTGTGCTCGCGATGATGTGTCGATCCCGCAGCCATCGTCTGACGCCGAAGCTTGCTATTCCGGAGATGACGAGAATGACGCCGGGAAAGAATAAGGGTGTGAAGCCAAGATAAAGACTAGTGGCCGTGGCTGACGGCTGTTTCGATGCGTAGTCGAGAAGAGACGCGGAAATCTCGGTCGCGGTCCCAGCAATGACGAGGACGGCGCCGAGCATGATCGGCCAGTAGGCGGCGATGGGATAGCGCCGAATCTTCCAGAGCAGTCGGGCGCAGATCGCGGCGAGACCGGCTAGGTAGACGCACGCCATGAATAGCATCGGCAACTGGTGAATCTGTTGGTGGCTGAACTTTGGTGACGTGGGTCCGCGCTCGATGAAAAAGAAGGGAGCCGAGAAGGCGACGATGAGAACGAGGACCGGCCAGGCGTTGCGAAGGCGGAAGGATGCGTCATCGATTGCGCTCTCCCCCATAAGCCAGAAAGCCAAAGTCGCGGATATGCACATCACTAAGTAGTACGTGTTGCCTCCGCCGAGCAGAGTGTCGACGTCATCGAGAGGCAGTACCGATCCCAGACAGAACAGCCCCACCGCGCCTACACCGGCTGCGGCACACGCTGCGCGTGCCTGCCTCCTGTGTAAAGCGGCGGGGATGCGGACGAAGAAGATCGCAGCAACCGCGACGAATGCCGTGATGAACGCGACGCGCTCGATCGGACTCACTAGCCGAAGGTCCGTTCGCCGTCTCTGTACCGCGGGTGCATCACGAGGGTTCCGAGCAGGCGTGCCAACTCCTCCGCCTCCGCCTCCTGCCGTCGTTCGGCCGGAGTCAGCTCCTCGTTGTCCCACACCAGGAATCGAGCGTGGAGGAGAACGCCGTTTCGCTCCGGGACGTCGAGCTGCTGAGGGGCCTCGATTTCGCTTGGCGGGTGACCAAAAAGCAGGTGGCTCAGCTCGTGTAGCACGCAGTAGATCTGGTAGTAAATCTCCTGTTGCCGAATGAGTACGCCGTACTTCTCAGGAACGCCGTATTCGTCGAGATACGCGACGGTGAGTCCCATGAGTTTTTCCCAGCGGTCATCGCCGGCCGGCTCAACGCTGATGGGCGTCCCGATGAGTTCGGCCGTACGGCGCACCACGGCCGAGATATCCGAAACGTTCCCCCCTGCAATGAACCAGTCGAAGAGTTCGCGCGCAGCGGTGCGAACATCATCTGTGGGCAGCCATGGATCAGACATCCGGCCCACTACTGCTTCCGAATGGATCGAATGGATGCCGCGACCGCTCGGATCGCCTGTGCATTTAAGCCGCCGAGGGCGCGCGCAGCGACAGGCTGTGCACCTTGCTCCCTCAGTGCATGCCTTAGGTCAATTTCTGCCTCTATGCGTGCGGCCGACGCGGATGGAGAAGTATCGAGAAGGAACGCCGCGGGAATGTCTAGGTGCCGTGCGACTGCTTCCAGCTCGGCGCGGCGGGCGTGGAAGGTTTCGGCGGCATTGAGAAGGGTTTCAAGCCTCTCGGCAGGAATGCCCGGTATGCCTTCGCTGGCCGGGGCGGGGCCAAGCAGCACGCGCATGCGCCGCGCGAGTTCGTACCCGTTGACCGTGACCCTTGCGGTTCGCTCCGCGTCTTTGGATTCGGCAGTAGCCTCTGGCGCTGACCCGATGCGGTCGGCGGTGGCGATGATGTCCGCGACGTCGATGTCGAGGACCTGAGCGATGGAGTCCAGGTCGTTGGTGTCGAACGTCGCTTCTCCTCGCATCCGCGTGTAGAAGTAGTTCAGCGACATGCCGGAGCGGCGGATCAGTTCGTTGTTCGACAGGCCGGCCCGCGCCGTCAACTGTCGTACCGCGGCGTTCACGCGCCGCGAGTAATCCGACGCGCCCAATCCAGAGCGCAGAGCCATGCCGCCCACGCTACCGCTCTGGGTAGGCTGCGGCCTCGCTTCCGAGGACGCAGCCCCGTCCGAGTTACAGTGCGCCTGTGGGACCTGAGCGAACGACCGGAGCTTTCCCGGCCGAACTCGCTGCGACTGAACGCCTCGTGCGGTCTCGTCCCGGTGCGGCGCAACTCGTTGTCATCCACGACGGCGAGACCGTGGTCGATTACGCACAGCACGTCGACCACGACGCTCTTTTCTGGGCGTGGTCCGCCAGCAAGCCCTACATCGCGATCCTCGCGCATCATCTCGCGGAGCAGGGTGTCCTTGACCTCGATCAACCTGTTGCCGCACTCTGGCCGACATTCGGAGCACACGGGAAAGCCCACATCACCACGCGGGACGTGCTGCACCACCGGTCAGGATTCGCGAGCGCTCGCACAGACTTGGGCGACATGCTCAGCATGACGAGCTGGCGACGATCGATCCGCAACATCGAGCGAGCACGGCCCCGGCTGACAGGAGCCAGCCAGCCTGCCTACCAGTTCCTCGCGTTCGGATTCATCCTCGGAGAGGTCATCCAGCGAGCCACCGGCAGTTCGCTGCGAGACGTGCTCGACACCGAGCTATTACGACCGATCGGCGTCTCCGACACCTTTTTAGGCCTCAACGAGGACGTCTTGGATCGAGCTGTGCCGATGCGTGGTTCTACCCTGCGCACACACATCGCTGCCGCGGCCCTCAACCATTCCGTCACGCGATCCGCCATCATCCCGAGCGCCGGCCTCTCGTTGACAGCTCGCGATCTTGCCGTCTTCTACTTGATGCTCGCAGCCGGCGGTGTCAACACCAGAGGAGCGCACGTCGTCAGCCCGCAGACCATTGCGGCGGCGACGACGGCCAGCCACCGCAACCAGGTCGATGCCTGGGCTCGAGAACACATTGCGTGGGCCAGCGGCTTCCAGCTCGGCGGCCCCTCCCCCAATCCCTACCCGCCACTTGGAACGGCAAGCAGCCCGAGCAGCTTCGGCCACAACGGCAGCAACGTCACCCTGGGATGGACCGACCCCAGTCGACGCCTCACCGTGGCCTACCTCACAAGCACGATCCGCGCCGACAACCCGCAACACATCACCGCCGTCGCAGACAGCCTCTCCGCGCACTACGACGCAACATGAACCCGACCAGTGCGCGTGTCGGACGACTGCTGATGTATCCAGCGGTAGGTTAAGCGCATGGCATCCAAGCTTCCTCGTGGCACTAGGCGCGAGCCCGTACGCACGGGATGGCTCATCGAGAAGGACGCCAAGGTGCGTCTTGAAGAACTGGCCGAAAGGGCAGACGTCTCAGCAGCAGTGTTCCTAGAGAAGCTGGTCGACAGCATCGAGACGACCGACGCCGGCCTCCCCGTCTGGTGGCCGGCGGACACCAAACACTCCGAGGAGCTGCCCATCGACAGCGCTTAACGCATTAGGCCCGCCGCTCACGCGACGGGCCTAGAAGCTCTCGCTCCACACCAACGCTTACCAGGGCCAACGGTGTGAAGCAGTTGATCAGGACCGGTTTCTCAGGCCGGGCCTCATCCATCCCCACCCGAGGGAGGAGAAGTGACCTCATCGTAAGCCACATTGCTGTGTCTTCGCACGCCCAAAACGCCGAAGTTGACTCCTTTTCCGGACCGTGGGCACTGACGCGCCGGCTAAGCCCTCGTGCCGCGGTGCGCACGATGCGTCCGGATGCCTACGGGCGCTTGGACGAGAACGCATATCCGGCCGCGTTCCCCGTCTCGCCCGTCGCTCCGGCCGCCCCGTGGGCGATCTACCTGACTGACGACGCCGGAGCGTTCCGGTTGCTGTGCTTCGACTTTGACGGTAAGGACTCCCGCGGCGTCGACGCCGACCTCATGGAGCAGGCCGCGGATGACTGCGACGCCCTCTCTACCGTCCTCGACGCTCACCAGGTTGCTCATGTCGTCTGCCAGTCCTCCGGAACGGGAGGTCGCCACCTGTGGGTCGCTCTCGCGGAAGGTGCTCCGGCCGAGCTGGTGGCCCGGTTGGCGATCGCCGCTCGAGCGAACTTCCGCACGCTGGATCACGGGATGCTCCGCAATCCGCGCACCGGTGCCGCTCGTCCGCCGCTGTCCCCGCACCGCGACGGCAGTTTCTCGAGCGTCCTGCGCGGCCGCGCAGAGGAGCTGCTGGACACGACCGTCACCGCGGCCGCGGTCGAGGCCGTGGCGGCCGCGCTGGAGGCGTCCCGTCCGCCGCTGCGCGTCGACGCCACTCCCCCAGTACCCGCCGCCACGGCGCACCACACGCACCGGTCGCTCAGCGCTGCCGGCGCCGTCTACATGGCCACGGCCGGCGGCGGCGCGAATCCGTCGTGGACGGCGTTCATGTGTCTGCTCTCCGCCGCTCACGCCGGCTGGTCCCTGACCGACGTCGAGCACGCCGCTCGGACCGCGCCCGGGATGGAGCACTACCGGACCAAGAACACCGGCCGTGGACACCGCCGGCCCCGCGCGCGCGACGAGGCCGCGGAGCGCCTGGCGCGGCAGTGGGAGAAGGCACGCCAGTACGCGGCGCTGCACGCCGTTCTCCCGCCCGAGCGCGAGCCGAGCGACCTGGCGGAGCTGGACAGCCTCGTCGGCGCCGTCAGCGCCCTCCTCGACCGGTTCCGGGTGAGTCCGGGCCGGTGGGGTCGGAGCGAGCGGGCGACGTCGGAGAAGACGATCCTCACCGCCCTGGCCTACCTGACCCTGCACACCGGCAAGCGCACCGTCGCCGCCTCCATCCGCGACCTCGCCCTCCTGGCGGGCCTGGGCCGCACCACGGCCGCCAGCGCCCTGCGGACGCTGCGCGAGGACGGCTACGTGCAGCTCGTCGTCCGCGCGGACGGATCCAACGCCAGCGAATGGCGACTGTCCGAGCACTTTTCCACAGGCTCCCTGCAAGGTCCGGTCACAACCACTGATAACCCCCGCCCCCCCGGGCCGCTTTTCACCGAACGAACCATGCTGCTCACCACGCTCGAGGCGGACCTCACGGACACTCGGCACGACCTCTTCACCCGCGCCGGCCTCGGACACCTGGCAGGGAAGGCGTACGCGCTGCTGCGCCGCGAAGGGACCCTCGCCGTCGACGCCGCCGCCACCCTGCTGGGAGTGACCACCCGCACCGCCGCCACCGCCCTCTCCCGCCTGCGCACCCACCGCCTGATCGTCAAGCACACCAACGGCTGGACCCAGGCCAAGCGCGACCGCCGAACCGCCGCCGCTCGCGCGATCGGCGTCGACGGAGCTTTGACGGATCGAGCGCACCGCTACGACGTCGAGCGCGAAGTGTGGGCCTGGTGGCAAGCCGAGCTGACCCACCGTTCGTCCTCTGCCAGGCAACGCCCCCGACGCCGACACGTATCGAGCCGGCCCCTGTTCGAGGACAGCACCGCTGGTGAGCGCGTCTGGCCGCTCTACCCCCGCGACGCCGCCGGCCGCGGCGATCACCGCGAGGCGCTGCATTGGGGACGCACTGGCATGCTCGCCCCCGGGTCGCTCTGGTGGTCCTCGACCGCCGCATGACATCGACCGCACGCGTTCGAACATATGTTCTACTGACGGCGTGGGAACGAACCGACCCTACGAGCGCCACGTCGGCGCGCAGATCGACCGACGCATCGAAGAGACAGCCGGCCGCGGCCACCCCATCGGCCTGACCGACGACGAGCTAGACAAGACCCGGCAGCGGCCCACCTGGACCGCCACTCCCCTGCCCGTCTGGGCCTGGGTGCGCTACCCCGTCACCGCCGTCCGCGTTGAGGGCTTCGCTATCGCCTGGACCGCCCGAGCCGTCATGGTCGAGTGGCAGGACCGGGACGCCAGCCGCCGACTCTGGGTCTGGGCGTCTGCCGTCGAAGTCAGACCGACGTCGGCTGCTCTGTAGATCCTCGACGCTGCGCGTCGTGAGGGACGGCCGGCGAGCCGGCCGACTGCATGCACCCTTCGGGTGCCGTTTCTTTGCCGTGAAGC
Source organism: Rathayibacter sp. VKM Ac-2759 (assembly GCF_009834225.1). NCBI lineage: Bacteria > Bacillati > Actinomycetota > Actinomycetes > Micrococcales > Microbacteriaceae > Rathayibacter > Rathayibacter sp. VKM Ac-2759. The sequence goes on along the minus strand of NZ_CP047178.1, from coordinate 44,347 downwards.
CTTCGGCGGCTCGGTCGCTGCGCTCCCTCGTAGCCACCTACGGGCTCCGTTCAAGTGGCTCCGCCACCGGCTCCTCCGAGACTTTCGGCACGCGGTCGCTGCGCTCCCTTATTTCGCGCCGAAACTCTCTCCCCCGCCGCCCTTCGGGTTGCACTACGCCCTCCGGTCGCTAAGGCGGAAAACCGCCTCCACGGCAAAAAACGTGGGGGACAGCGAGAGCTAACAGTACTAATACCGTCAATGGAGGTAACCGAAATGGCCCGCAAAATCACCAGCACCAAGACCGCCGAAGAGCGCCGCGAGCAGGCCGAGGCGCTGCAAGCGTCGATCGCTGAGCAGGTCGAGGAGCTGCGCGGCACGGAGCAGTGGACGCGCTTCCTGGCCTTCGCGCAAGCGTTCCACTCCTACTCGCTCAACAACGTTCTTCTGATCCTCAGCCAGATGCCCACCGCGAGCCGCATCGCCGGGTTCCGCAAGTGGCAGGCGCTCGGCCGCCAGGTGCGGAAGGGTGAGCGCGGCATCCGAATCTTCGGTTTCCGTCAGAAGAAGGTTGCCGCCGAGGATGTCGCAGAGGGCGAGGAGACGACGACCGACGAGGAGGGGCAGAAGGTCGTTCGGTTCTTCCCCATCCTCTCTGTGTTCGACATCAGCCAGACGGACCTCATCGACCCCGAGGCGGGCGACCCCCAGGCGCTCGCACAGCGGCTCACGGGTGACGACTTGCTCGGCATCACGGCGGCCGTCGAGGACTACCTCTCCGAGGAGGGATGGACCGTCGAGCGCGAGAACATCCCGGGTGAGGCCAACGGCTACACGACCACGGACGGCACGTGCCGCGTCGTGATCGACGCCAACCTCTCCCCCGCCCAGGCCGCCAAGACCGCGCTGCACGAGGCCGCGCACGTCATTCTCCACGCCGAGGAGGACGAGGAGGAGTACATCGAGCACCGCGGCATCAAGGAGACCGAGGCCGAGAGCGTCGCGTACGTCGTCGCTGGGATTGTCGGCCTCGACACCAGCGCCTACAGCATCGGATACGTCGCCAACTGGAGCAACGGCGAGCCCGAGACGATCAAGAGCACCGCCGCCCGGGTGCTGCGCGCCGCACACACCCTGGCCTACGCACTGACCGCCGACGAGGACGCCGACATCGAAGAAATTTGAGCCCAATAGTACTATTGCCGTTGGTATTCGGTGACGGCAATAGTACTATTAGGGGTAGAAGGTTTGGAGGACCACATGACCACCACAACGGTAACCACCCGCAAGTGTATGTTCTGCGGCAAGGCCAGCCGCGTCGAGCTGACCGCCGATCAGGCGACGCTCTACCGGACCGGAACGCCCATCCAGGACGTGCTGCCAAAAAAATGTCCCGGCGGACCAGCGCGAGCTGCTCATCTCGGGTACCCACCCCGCGTGCTGGGCCGGCGCCTTTGGATAGCACCGCTCGTCGTAGCAGACCCTAATAGTACTTTTACCAGCATTGGAGCCTCATGAAGAACCAGCCGCAGACCGACTGCAGCGCGTCCACCGTCGACGGCGGGCGCGCGAGTGCCGACCAGCTCGCGCTCATCTGCGCCACCCACCGCCAGGACGAGCCCGAGTCCTTCGAGTCCGACTCGGATGCGGCGATCCTTGCGCACGTCCGCAACACGCTCGCCCTCCCCGGGGAGGGCGGCCCGGGCGGGTTCCCCGTCACTGACGACGGCACCGCCTACGCCGCCGCGTTGGTCGCGCTCCTCACCCCCGCTCGCGCTTGACTCACAGTAACTCGAATAGTACTATTAGTAGTAACAGGAGAGAGGATCACACCATGACCGCATCGGCACTTACCCCCTACGACACGGGGGAGCGGCTTCAGCCGCAGCTCTGGGAGCCCACGAGCGAGAGCGAAACGTTCGGCCGCGTCGACTTCGAGGACAACGAGGAGCGCACCGTGTTCGGCGCACACGTCGACCTCACGCCCGCCGGGTACGTGCTGCGCCTGACGAACCTCTACGACCCGTTGACGATCGACGTCGACGACGCGCGGACCCTCGTCGTCTCCGACGATCTGCGCGTGGGCGTGGAGGCGCTGCTGGCTTTCGCTGAGCGCGGTTACGAGGACTTCAAGTACCAGGCCGAGCACGGTGACTACTCACCCCAGAACCAGGCCGCAGCGGCCGACCGGTGGGCACTCGCGCAGCAGGCGCAGGCCGCGATCCTTGGCGACGCGACCCCCATCGCGAACTAACCCGAATGGTACTGTTACCGGGATTGCCGGTAGGCTTCCGATAACAGTACTGTTCCTCATTGGAGGTACCACCATGACCGCTCAGATATTCGCCCTCTGCAACCAGAAGGGCGGCGTAGGCAAGAGCACCACCACGTTCCATCTAGCCCGCGCCGCGGTGCTGCGCGGACAGCGAGTGTTGGTAGTCGACAACGACCCCCAGGGCAACCTCACCGCCGTAGCCGCCGCCGAGGACGTCGCAGACGACCAGGCAGGCTTGGCAGACGCGCTCAGCGAGCGCGCGCCAGAGACGCTGCGCGACGTCATCGTGGCGGGGGTCTGGCCGGGGCTCGATGTCGTGCCCACCACCGGCGTCACTCTCGGTTACGTCCGCGACGAGCTGGTCATCGCCGGAGCGGGGCGAGAGGGGCGGCTGCGCCGCGCTCTCGCGGCCGTAGCGGACGACTACGACCTGATCCTCATCGACTGTGCCCCGTCGCTGGATCAGCTCACGATCAACGGCCTGACGGCCGCTCAGGGCGTCGTGGTGGTCACCCACTCGAAGCTGTGGAGCACCAACGGGCTCGCGCAGCTCCTCGACACCATCGAGAACGTGCGCGGCTACTACAACGCCGAGCTGCGCGTCGCGGGCATCATCGTCAACCAGCACGAAGAGCGCACCGTCAGCGGCGCGTCGTGGCTGGAAGAGCTGCGCAGCGCCGCGGAGGCCCGAGGCCTCAGCGTCCTACTCCCGCCGATCCCCAAGCGCGTCGTCATCTCAGACGCGACCGAGGCCGCCCGCGGTTTGGACGAGTGGGGGAGCGCCGAAGCATCCGCACTCGGCGCCATCTACGCCGACCACCTGGCCAGCATCGAAGGAGAACGCTCGTGAACCGCCCCGCACCCCGTAAGTCCAGCCTGGCCGGAGCAAACCCCATCACCCCGCCTCAGATCGCGGCTGCGGAGCCGGCAGCAGAGCCGCCGGCTCCGCAAGACAACCCGGCTCAGTCGGCATCGCCGGCGCCCGTGATCGAGCAGCAGGAGACGCCGGCCGCGAAGCCGACGACGAAGCCTAAGTACCCGCCCAAGGTGAGCTTCTACCAGAATCCTGCGGACACGTCTCGAGTACGCGGCGCGATCCGACACACCCAGGTCCAAGAAGGCACCCGCACTCTCTCGCAGTTCATCAATGACGCGGTGATGGAGAAAGTGGCAAGGCTGGAAGCTCAGTACAACGGAGGCCAGCCGTTCCCCTCTGTCGGAGCCCGCGAACTGCCGCAGGGTCGGCCAATGGGGGAGTAGCAGGCGGGCCTTCTTGGACCGCCCCCCAGAGTGCGCGCGGAATGGCCACACGCGCCCGAACAGACGTCAGCGGCGAGGACGCGGCTTGTACTTCTTCCCCGCGCGAATGTTCCGGTTCTCGGTCACACCGAGCACGGCCAGCCCGGCCGCAACGGCGACGAGAAGGAACCAGCCGAGCACGTTGAACCACCGCCCAGTGAAGGCCGCATAGGTTTGCTCACCCGCGATCGCGAAGAGCAACAGCGACAGTCCGAACCACACCATGCCGTTTGCGAACAACGCGGTTCGCGCCAACGGGATGTGAGGACCGCCCATGCCGCCAGCGTCCCACGCTCGGCTGAGGGATGTCTCCTCGCCGCCGTAAAATCCGGGGATGGTTTCAGCACTCGTCCGCAAGATCGTCAACAAGCACGAACGGGATATTCGGGCGATGCAACGCACGCTGTTCACTGACGCCGGAGAGCGGATCAGTTCGCGGCCGGGTTTGACAGATGCCCAGGTGCACGAGCTCGCGCAAGCTCGCGCACGAGAACTTCCGCACCTGCGCGGACGGTCTCTGACCAATCGGCGGGCCGAGGTGTCCGTGCTCATGGACCGCGGCCCGGCCGCGGAACTCGAACCCGACTCCGGCGCCGACCCGACACTCTCTCTGGTGAGCGTGTCCGTGAAAGGCCGCAACCTCCTCGTCGGCAACTCAGAGATCCTCGAACCCAACGAGTACCCCGCCTGGGCGCAGGCCGTCGTGGGAGAGCAGTGGGCAACGCGCCTCTACGCAGCCGGCGCCCTGTCCGGCAGCAACGACAAGCGGCTCTCGACCTTCTACTTCTACGTGTTCACCGACCAAGACGGCCGCGCCGTCGACAAGCCAGCCGGCTGGTCCCTCGCGCTCGAACCAGTCACCCCGTAGAACGCGCCCGATCTAGTGGGCGTCGTCGTACGCCTTCTGAACCTCAGCGGAGATGCGGCCGCGATCGGACACGGTGTGACCGTTCTTCGCCGCCCACTCCCGGACCGCCTTCAACCGCTCCGGGTCGCTCTTCGCCCGGGCAGAGGACGTCGAGCCAGTGTTGCCGTCGCGGCGCACGCGACGGCCGGCGTCGATGTACGTATCGAACACGCTGCGCAGCTCGGCAGCATTCTCGGTCGACAGATCGATTTCGTAGTTCGCGCCCTCGACCGAGAAAGTGACGGTTCCACCGTCACCTTCGATCGGAGAGCCGTCCAGGTCATCGATGAGAGTGAGCTTCTGTGCCATTAGGTGGTATCTCCAAGCAAAGTGAAAGAGTGGTCACTCTGTTCTAGCAGTCATTGGCTGATACGCGGCCTAAAGGCGAGGGGCATCCACGAGTCGTGCATGAAATCTTGGCGTGACGGAGCAATCGAGGGTGGATAACTGCTGAGACGCTGAGTCAGGCTTTCGTGATGCGGTTGGCGAAGCGATGCTGCGCCATTGCGCTGATGGTTGCGTCGTCGTTCCACTTCCAGGCGCCTTCGCGCTTGATGTTGCACCAACGGTGCGCTGTCCTCAGGTTCTCAATCGCATCGCTCCCACCGTCGGCGGCTCGATGGATGTGGTCGAGCGTTGGGTACATGTCGTCCGACGGGTGTGCGTTAGGGAGGGTCCGTAATCCGCAGATCTGGCACAGCCACTGGTCGCGCTCGTAGACCTCAGGAGCGTGCGCTCGGTACTCCTGAGATCGCTCTCGAGAAGGACTGGTCTTTGGATGGGACTGCGGTCCGATCGGCGCTAGCCCCAGGTCGGCTCGACAAGCCTTGCAGTCGCAGGCCAAACCCCGGCCCTCACCACCCAGGACCTTGCGGCGGCATGCCTCGTGACGTTGCGCGAAGTTTCGTGAGTCGTTCTCGTAGGCAATCTTGACGTCCAACGAGGTCCAGATGGCTAGACCGGGATGTTCGTCAGCACCACACTCCCAGCACCGGCGAAAGAGCGCATGTTTGTACAGCAGCCGACAATCGCTTGAGCAGTAGGCGCGGTTGCGGTTGTGATTCTGAAAGCTAACACCGCAGCCGCGGCAGACGATTTCGTGCATCGTCTTGACATAGGACCGCGCCACGACGCGGCTCGTCAGGCCTGGTTCATCACGGGGGCGCCGACGGGCATTAGCTACTCGGCGATCAGTTCGTAGGTGGTGCCGTCGATGCGGCCGTAATCGCCCATGTAGTGGATGTCGCAGACGTGCCCGTTGGCGCCGTACGGCGACCACTCGTCCTCCGGCGCGGTGAACTCGGGAGCAGGGATGAGGTTCTGGCGGACGAGTTCCTCGACGGAGTCCTCGTCGCTTCCGGTGTAGGTGACGAGGGTCTGCCCGTCGAGGTACATCTTGTAGTAGCCGCTGCTGTCGAAGTTGGTGCCGATGAGTTCCATGAGGGTGCCTGGGTTCCTGGTCGATGGACGTTGGGTGACGTAGCTGGTGAGCGCAGCGACGATGATTGCGCTGACCGAGGTGCCGCGTTCCGCCACGCGAGCTTTCGCCGCCTGCCACAGTTCATCGGGCACTCGGACGGAGTGAAGCGGTGTCTTGGGCTGGTCAGGCATAACGGCCGCTCCGAGGGAGCGCCTCCTGCGTGATCATGCCTCCAGACTACCAGGTGTATATACACCTTGCAAGCGGGACTGCGGTTACTTCCTCATTGCGCGCGGAGTGTGGCGAGGTTGTCAGTCCAGGCGTCGTCGATGTGCTGAATGGCAGCAAGGCGGTCCGGGAATCGGTCGTGCGTGGTGAGGGTCCTGGTGCGGGCGAAGCGGAAGGTCCAGGCGCCGGTGGGGGAGTACATGCAGGCTGCGACGACGTCGAACGCGGTGACGCGGTAGAACCTGCTGGCGGGGTCGTTCTGGGAGGCGCGGGTCTTCTGTACCTCGACCTTGTAGTCGCCGTTCTTGAACCGGTTCGGGCTGGCGTTCTTGCACTCCACTCGGAGGGTCTGCCCGGAGGTGAGGGTGACGTCGAAGTCGTGCATCGCGTCGACGTCGAGGGAGACCACGGTGCGCACGTCCGGGCTGGCTTCGAGCTGCGCTTGGAGGTGGTACTCGGCGACGCCTCCGCGGACGGCTACGGAGAGGCGGTTGCGGGTGGCGATGATGTCGATGATCTGCCTGCTGTTGAGGTCGAACTGCTCCTCGAGGGCATGCGGCGCCGACGCGGCGGGCGTGGGCTTGGTGCGTGCGCTGACGGCGGCGCTGTAGCGCAGCGCCGGGTCGAGGGCGAGGTCGAACGCTTGGCGTTCGAAGCGCGCGAAGTCGAGGAGCCGGTCAGGGGTGAACCCGACCCAGGTCTCCAGGTGAGTGGGGGAGCGGGGGTTCTCCCGCCTGGGCCCGGGACGGTTCTCCTTCTCCCAGACGTGCCACCCGGAAATTTTCGTGTCCTCGATCTGGGCGGTCTTGGCATAGATGGAGATCCCCATCGGGAGGATCTCGTACAGCTGCGGATCCAAGCCGATGATCACCTCGTCGTCGAGGTCGACGCCGAGGACAAGGGTGATGTCCACACCGGCGACGTCGCGGCCAAGGCGGTGCACGCGGTTCCAGGTGCCTTCGCCGCCGTAGCGAATCTGCCCCCGCACCTCGTCCTGCGGGCGGTTCTTGATCTGCGGATTCGTCATGCGGAACGGGTAGATCAGCAGCCCCAGCCGCTCCCCTGAAGGCAGCTGGACGCCGAGGTAGATCGGGGCGCGCTGCGGGGAGCTGGCGTAGAGGACGACACCGCCGGCCTGCTCGACCGCGGCGACGAGGAACGCGTGGATGTCGCTGCGTCCCGAGACGCTGTAGACCTCCGCGTACGCGCGACCACCGAGCTCGTCGTTCACCCGCACCCCTCCTCGTCCGCGCCTCAGACTAGGCGGCGCCCGGGATGCTGGTGTCAGAGGTGCCGGGCACGATACCTAGGCGATACTGGAACGTCGAAGCGAACCCGCCTCCCCGCCCCCGCTCCAGGCACGAACGAAGGTACGACGATGGAACACGGTCTGCCTGTCATCAGCCTCTTCTCCGGAGCCGGGGGCCTGGATCTCGCCACCGAACGCGCCGACGCCTCCCCGCTCGAGCGCGACGACCCCGGATCCGGCCTAGTGCGTATCGCGGTCGCCACCGACTACAACGACCCCGCCCTCGCGACACTGCGCGCCAACTTCACGGACGCGCAAACCCTTACCGGCGACATCCGCAACCTCCCGTCCGAGCAGCTGCTCGCAACCGCCGGCCTCAAGCCCGAAGAGCCCGTCCTCCTCATCGGCGGACCCCCGTGCACGCCATTTAGCAAGTCCGGCTTTTGGCTCGAGGAAAAGCGCGAGAGCCGCGACCCCAACGCGTCGCTGCTTGATGAGTACGTGCGCATGGTCCGCGAAACGCGGCCCGAGGCGTTCATCCTCGAGAACGTTCAGGGCCTCACCTACAAGACACACCGCGCCCAGTTCGAACGCCTCCTGCGTAGCCTCGGCGAACTTGGTTACAACCCGCAGTGGAAGGTTCTCCTCGCCGCTGATTACGGCGTCCCGCAGCTACGACGCCGCGTCTTCGTGGTCGGCCGCCGAGACGGCGAAGCGTTCGCATTCCCCGAACCCACTCACTCCGGGTGGAGCGAACGTGACCGCAAAATCGACGCCACCAAGATTCCGCACGTCACCGCCGCCGAGGCGTTCCAAGGGCTCCCACTCGCGCTGGCCGCGGAGGACGAGATTGTGGATGGAGAGTACGGCCAGCTGGCCGCAGAGGTACCTCCTGGTCAGAACTACCTGTGGCACACCAGCAGGTACGGCGGCCAAGACCGATTTGAGTGGCGCAGCCGCTACTGGACATTCCTCTTGCGCCTGGACCCAAACAGGCCGTCCTCCACTGTCCAAGCGCAGCCGGGACCTTGGGTTGGCCCCTTCCACTGGGAGAACGTTGAGCTCGGGAACGGAAAGGAGCGCGCTCGCCGCCTCCGCGTCGGGGAAATGCTTCGGCTCATGTCCTTCCCAGACGACTTTGAACTCGTAGGCACTCGAGCTGACGCGCAGCGTCAACTCGGCAACGCCGTGCCTGTGGAGCTAGGCAAAGCAGTCTCGCGCGCACTCCTCACGCAACTGGGGTACCTGAACCACGCTTCGCGGCAGGAGATGTACGCCTGAGCGAGCCCTCCTGTGTCCAGGCGTGAAGTGCAAGCCCGGTCGTCACGCCAAGGCTGGCGCGACGGGGTGGTGCCACCACTTGTCGTCAGGCCGAGCGGCCTGGGACGTTTGCCGACGATCGCATATAGGTTGGCAGTTCAGAGTGCACCGCTCGTGCGAGTGAACACGAACATCACGCGAGGGGCGGATGCACATCACATACGCGACGGACACCCTGATGCAGCGATGTCTCAGTGCGTTGCCATCCCAGCTGACGGAAGACGAAATCAGCGACCTACACGCCATCCTGAGTGACCTCGACGCTGCCGAGCGACTCGATGATCTGCCAGGCGACCCTGCGACACGGGGGAGCAATCCGGAAGAACCGTGGTTCGATGGATCCAGCGGGATGCGCGTCGTGACGCAGGTCAACCATGTTTCATACCGAAGTGGTATCGCACCAGCCATCGGTGAGCGTGACCGCATCAAAGTAGTTCGACTGGAGCGACGGGGCGACGATGGTCAATACCGAAGTGTTTGAGCCGCGATGGGCCTCGGCCCCCGGAAATACGATTCTCCGAACTCTTGCTCAGCAGGGACACACGGTCGAAGATTTTGCGGATTGGGCGAACCTGCCGGATCCGGCCATCCGACGACTCATTACCGGCGAAGCGGAAATCACTTCTACGATCGCTGCGGTTCTGGCCGAGCGCCTTGGCGGTTCCGTGTCGTTCTGGCTCCGTCGCGATGATCGATACAGGGAAAATCGTGAGTGGTCTTCGTTAGACGCAATCGCCGAAAAGCTTCCAGTGCGAGACATGGTAGATCGTGGTTGGATCGAGAAGCCTTCCACATGGCGAGAGCGAGCGAAGGCTTGCCTCGATTTCTTCGGAGTAACAACGTCAGCAGAATGGGAAGAACGCTATCAGGCGCCCCTTCAGACGGCCAACTTCCGACGCTCGGAAAAGCTACTTACTGATGATGCGGCCGTCGCCGCATGGTTGCGTCAGGCCGAACTTCTCGCACAAAGCCGACAGACGCAGAATTTTTCGGCTGCGGTGTTACGGTCGGAGCTTGATAATGTGCGCAACTGGTGCCGACACCCAGATCCGGTCAGGTTCATACCCGAAATAGCAGATGCTCTTAGCAGAGCCGGCGTCTCACTCGTTGTACTCCGGACCCCGTCGAAGTGTCCCGTCAGCGGTGCCTCGAAGAAGCTATCCAACGGGTCCGCTTTGATTGCACTAAGTGCCAGGTATCTCGCCGACGACCACTTCTGGTTTACACTTTTTCACGAAATCGCACACTTGCTTTTGCATGGTGCATCTGCCGTTCCGTTTGTGGACGAATTTGAAGCTGGCGATATTCCTACCAGCAGTATCGAGCAAGAAGCAGATAACTTCGCAAGCACTACTCTCGTGCCGAATGGCGTGAAGGTGTTACAAAAGGGATCCTCGGGGCCTTCCCAGAAAGAAATTGTCTCGTTCGCTCACGCTGTTGGAGTCTCCCCAGGTATTGTTGTGGGGCAATTACAGCACGACGGTATAATCTCTTTTAACAATCGCAATGCGCTCAAGCGTCGTTATCGGTGGGACGTCATTACAGGCGAACTGGTGCGTAAGCGGTAGGTTTTTTCTGCCAATTGCAGACAGCATCTTCGAGAACATCAGGGGTGACGTCAATGGCTGCTGCAAACTTCTGTAATGGTTGCTCAAGGTTTCGGCCTGTTAAGTGGTACCTTTTTTCCGTTCCGAATAGTAGCAAATTGGCACCCCGAACTGGACCGGACGCGTCGATCAGGTAGGAATGACCAGGCGCGATGTTGAGCATTTCTAGCTTCATCAACATTGTGAGATAGTCAAATCGCGCAATACGGCCAAAGCGACGAATCGGCCGCATCGCCTCATAAAGGTGATCGAAGCCGGCAGTAGGACTTAGCCCCTCGACTGAGGCGAAACGGTCAGCATGAGTTTCTCCAGTCGCATGAACCCACGCGACGTAGGAGGCGAATACCTCGCCGGTACCATTCATTTCCCACGCGCTTAAGCTCTCACGCTTCCGATGGTTACCAAAACCCTGGCGGCCATCCGTCATGCGACGCAACTCATCCTGATGGTCATGAAGCCAGAAGCGGAACGCCGTGATGTCCGCGGCGGTGTCCGTCCAGGACCAACGTCCTCCATCGCCAAGGCGGCCGTATATGTCGCGAGCGTAGCGCCACCCGCCGTGGCGGTGCTTGCCAAAATGCACAAACATGAAAACCATCCAGATGGCTTCGTCAAAATCGCCGTTATTGCGATGGATCACTGCTGCCTTCAGCGGATCAAATGCGACATTATCGGGGTTAACCGACTGTGGGTCGAGTTGTCTAGTTAGCAGGTGCTTCACGTACTGAACGCGACGCTCGCTGTCGATAACTTGCCCGATCAAGGCCTCGCTTGCGCCGGGGAGTTCGAGGCCGGGAAGGGCCGTACCAGCCTGTTGGAAGACGGAAATTTTGCGCTCGAGTTCTTCGTGGCGTATGCGGTAGTTATTTCGCAAAACGTTGTCCAATCAATGAGTTAACTATGAATCCGGTCGAGGATGTACGACCGAAAAAAGGTGGTGCCAAGAGAGTCTGCAATTGCGCGTAATCTTTGACTGTCAGATTTCGGAACGTGACTCGCGGCAACAACTCGGCCAAGATCGCCCCAATACGTCTGCGGCAGTTCCAGTACTTCTGACGCGGTTGTTTTTTTCAGGCGGGTGCGACGCTCCCAGCTAAGCAAAGTTTCGATTCCGTTCCATGGGTCGCCGGGCGGCATGCGATCCATATATTCACGCTCGGGGTGAACGCCCTCCTCGAGATATTGTTCGGCGAAGATTGCGTCTCTGTCATAGATGTGGAGGCTCCCAACTATGTGCTGATAGTCTCCAAGCTCTGCTCCAATCGCTCGCGCTACAATTTCTTGTAGCATTGTGAAGCAGTAAATGTCGTGCGGTAAGCCTCGGTAAGCGTCGTTCGAGCGCATGTATGTTATGGCAGAAAGTTTGCCGCCGCGAAGCAAAAATTGGATGGTGCAAGTGCACGGCAGGTCTCGCACTTTGCTGTGCAGATCGCGCCGATCGAACAATTGAATAACGGCTTGTCGCGTGTTTGGTTTGTGCTTGAGAAGATCAATTATGTTCGCGAGCTGCGCGTTGTAACGGCGGCCTCGCAGGCGTGGTCCGTAAGCACCGCGAAGGTGGTCGTGGTGATCGACACCTTCGTAAACCGACCGAGGAAGGTAGCTCTGAATGAATGACCTCCTATTGCTGCCGGCGAGGTACCAGTTTAGCTCTCCCACAGCGCTGAACAGCACACCGCGAAGGTAGCTTCGGCTAACTCTTGCCAGGGGATTATTTAGTTGGAGGGATACTGCCGTAATCTCTCTGTTGTCACCTTTTGAGGAGATAATATGGTTGCTTGCCGCTAAAAGATCTGGGTACATCGAACCGAGAAGGGTGTCAAGTGTGCCTCCGTCGTAGTGTCTCAATTGACGGGTCTGCCGTAACCGATAAGTGTGTTGAGATCTGAGTCACTCAGGGTGCTGCCGTCTATTAGCTGCCAAGGTCCCGAGCAGTCAGGTCCGATGAGAGAGTCGTATGCAGTGATTGCGCTTATCAGTTGTTCCTCCTGTTTTAGAAGGTCATCGCCCCGGGCGCCGTGGAAGCGTTCTATGAGCGTTTCGATGGGCGGGCGAACGTAGAGCAGTTGGGCTTGGCGTCCTTGCAAAACGTCATCAATCATTGTCAAGTCGGTCTGTGTAATGTGGGCTTGCCCTCGAAATATGGGGCCATACACTAATTCGCCGACATGAAGGCGGTCAAAGATCAAATGATCCGTGTCAAGCGGACTTGCGGCAGCGTCGAGATAGATTTGGGCGAGCGGCTTAGCGTCGAGGAGGTCGGGCGGTCCTGTGTGGGTCACTGCCACGGTTTCACCACGCGCCTCTAAAGCGCCGCGGATGCGCTCCACCAGTGTGGACTTGCCCGCAAAGTCTGGACCTTCGAGCACAAAAACGGTCATGGTTCAAGTTACCCAGTGGGCGCGGGGGCCGCACTGCACCACGCCTCGGGTGAGTCCTCGGTGCACCAAGCCCGTGAGTCAGCGGGAATCGCGGTTGGCACTGTGTGGGACGGGCGCGTAGAGGGCGCGTCGCCGATGGAACGCTACTCAATAATCATTAGCTTTTCGAGACAGCCCGTGGACAGCTGTTGCGAGATCTGCCTCGGTCGGAGCGGCGGGCGTCTCGCTGTCTCAACAACTTGTCTCGCAGTACTTCGTCTCACGAGGGTGCCCGGAGGGGCTTTTCGAGTCAGAATGTGCCCGTGAGGCTTCTGGGTTATACGCGTGTGAGTACGTCGAGTCAAGATGCGCAGCTGCAGGTCGACGCGCTCGTCGCCGCCGGCGTGCAGAAGCGGGACGTGTTCGCCGACGTCACGTCCGGCAGCAAGACCGCGATCGAGCGCCGCGGGATGAAGAAGCTCCTCGAGTACGCCGAAGACGGGGACACCGTCGTCGTCTGGCGAGTCGACCGGCTCGGCCGGTCACTGATCGACGTCCTCAACACGGTGAACCTGCTGCGCGAGCGCGGCGTGCAGGTCAGGTCGATCTCCGACGGCATCGACCCGTCAACGTCGACGGGCCGACTGATGCTGAACATGCTCGCCACGCTTGCGGAGTACGAGCGGGAGCTGATCGTTGAACGAGTCAATGCCGGCATCGCCGCTGCCCGGGCGAGCGGAACCCGCTTCGGGCGGCCTTTGTCGGACCCGTTGGTAGTGGCCGAGAAGCTGGCCATCGCTGTGGACGCGCGCGGACGCGGCCGCACCGCAGAGGACGCTGCTCGTCTCGTCGGGTGGAGCCGGGCAACGCTCTATCGCCATCAGGCGGAAGCCGCTCGACGGTCCACCGCTACCGAGCAGTCCGCGCCCAAGTAGGGCTTCGCCTGCCCGTACAGAGCGGGTCTAAGGGGGCGATGGCAACTGCGGGCCACTGCAACTACCGTGGTCCGCACGAGTGGTTACCAGGAGTTCCGGCAATTCTCTTTCCCCCGAAATGGTCACTCGACCGGACGGGAGGATGCAGTGGGAAGGCGCGCCTGCCACCGATGACGAGGGCTGGAGACGCCGATGGGGAAACTGCACTACGACGGAACGGTCGAGATCGACTTCGAGGACCGCGTTCTCGCTCATCTGCAGATCGTGATCACCGCGAAGCTGCGCCGCAACGAGTCGTTCCTGCTCAGCTGGCGCGACGACCACAGCATGGGCGATGGCCGCAGCGCCATCTGGCTGCACCCCTCCCACGCCCTGCGCTACAAGTACTTCGGCGGACGCATGCCCCGCATCAACCCGGCGTGGATCGGCGCGCTCACCGATCTCGCGAACTCCGCCGGCGGCCTCTACGTGACTCCCGAGCCCACGGAGTCCGTCCGCCCGTCCGCGCAGGGAGAGCACCTGTGAAGCGCATCGACCTGATCTACAACGGCGTCGCGCACACCGTCAGCAATCGCACTGTCGAGGAGTTCCGTGCGGAGGTCGACGCAGCTCTTGCTGCTCCGACCCCGCAGTGGCTCACCGTCAACTACGGGGAGGGTCGGGCGAACACGGCTCAGATCCTCATCACCCCGTACACGGCGCTCACGATCATCACCAACGACTTCGACACCCAGAACCGCGACGAGGACGAGACCGACTGACCTGCGGCTCCCTTCTCTGTCGAGCACGGTTCAGTCGTCGGAGTGACTCGTGCCAGTGGGCTCGATGTCGAGCCAGGAGAAGTCGATGTCCCGATCGTCGATGATCCGGGGATCGGTGTCCGACGGCGCGACGGCCGGCGCGCGCAAAGCGTCCAGCCGCTGCCGAAGATCCTCGCTCGTCGTGGCCAGCGAGGAATCCGCTGCGCTTCGCACGGCGAGGGGGACTCCTGCGCCGAGTGTCACGAGCACGTGGGCCTGCTCCGCCGGCGAGGCGTGATCCAGGAGCGTGACCGTGTCGACCCGCCCCTGCCGGGCGAGGGCGCTGGAGTAGTCGATGACGGCAGTGGCGGTCGCGTCCTCGATGAGGGCGGCGATACCGGCGTAGAGAAAGGTGTTCATCAGATCCTCTAGTCCGAGCACGGGAAGTGTTCCGACACCAGGGACCGGGATGCGGCGTAATAGACGCTACGTCGAGCCCGTCGGTGGAGCGAGGGGGTTGCGCTCCTTCGGTCACTGACGCGACCGAAGGGAAGGACGGCTGACGAGGGGCCGGCCGATATCCGCCGGGACGGGCCGAGGGTCAGAGGCTGGTCGTGGTGGTGACGATGCGGTGGGCGACGTCGTGGAGACGGGCGCTGTTCGCGCGGGCGTGAGCGCGGATGAGGGCGAAGGCGCGGTCGATGCTGATGCTGTTGCGCTCGGCGATGACGCCCTTGGCTTGCTCGATGAGCACGCGCGAGTCGAGGGCGTGCCGCAGCTGGGCGGCGAGGTCGTTCTGCTGCTGGAGGTTCTCGCTGTGCACGAGCGCGAGGGCCGCGACGTCGGTGAACGCCTGCAGGAGCGCGATCTCTCCGGCGCTGAGGGACCCGTAGTTTTCGGAGAAGACGTTCAGGGCGCCGAGCGTGCGGCTGCCCAGGCGTAGGGGAGTGGCGTGCGCGGAGCGGAAGCCTTGTTCCAGGGCGACGTGGGTGAATGCCGGCCATCGGTCGGTGTCCGCGAGGTCCGGGAGATCGACGGGCTCGCCGGTGCGGTAGGACTCCAGGCACGGTCCCTCGCGCACGCCGAGCTGCTCCTCCTCGACGTCGGACGCCCGCTCACTCGTGGACGCCAGCACGTGCAGCGTCCCGTCCTCGTCGGCGAGGACGATGCCCGCGTCGGCGGCGGACGTGAACTGCGTCGCGGCCTGGACGAGGACGTCCATTGTGTCGATGACGTCGTGGTCGGGCTCGAGCGATCGCGCGAGAGCGACGAACACCTCAGCGAGACGCACCTCGCGGACAGAACCGGCCATGCCAGGACCCTACGGCCCCCGGACCTCCCCGCGACGAAGAGGCCTTGGGTGGTTCCTCGAATTCGCACTCGGCCGTAGGCTCCGCCCGTTATGCGCGGGAAGGGGGCTCCATGGACACGGTTGACCCGCCGACGGTTGTCGTCTAACGGCTGTGGGAGGCTTCACCCGTGGGACAACTGATCTACGGCCCGGGCACCGTGTACGACATGGACGACCGCACCCTGGCGCACGTGAAGCTCGCGCTCACCGCGAAGCTGCGCCGCCAGGAGAGCTTCCTGCTGTCCTGGCCGATCTCCGTCGATCACGGCTCCGGTCGCGCTTCGCTGTGGATCGCCCCGTCGATCCCGCTGCAGTTCCAGTTCGCCGGCAGCCGCCCGCCCGTCATCAACAAGGCCTGGGTCCTCGCGATGCTGGAGACTTCGCACAGCGACCGCGGCCTGGTCATCCTGGCCGAGGCCGAGCTCGACCGGACTCCGCCCGTCTGAGCAGCGGCCCAGCGAGGCGGCTCCTGCTCCCGGCTCGGGGGTCGAGCCTCATCCGAGCCGGGAGCACTGGGGCCGGAGCGAAGGAACTCCGTACCCCTCGAGGCTAGGCGCCACGCCCAACAGGGAGTCGAGGGTTGACCTCCCTCAGCGGCAGCCGATCTGCCCCGTCGCGGAGCACCGCTCTGCAGTCCTACCGATGGTTCTCGGTTCGCCCTCGCAGCTCGTCCACTGCCAACGCTGACGCCGCCGCGAGGGCGTTCTCGTCCTGCGGGTCGGCGTCGACAGGAACGACAACGAATGCGCTGTCGGCGTTCAACGTCATCCGCACCTTCATGGCCTGCCCGTCCACGCGCAGCGCAGGAACGGCGACCGACTCCGAAGGGCCACCGGCGTCGATCGACCCGACGAAAGCGAGGAGGGCCGCGCACACCTCATCGGTCGTCGTGAACGTCGCGGACGCATGAGTCATCTGCTGCATCCACCGATTTTCGCAGTTCGCCACCGCTGCCGCTGAAAGGTGTCCGAAGCGCGATGCGACCGTTGGAGTCAACGGCCGACGCTGCATTCTGATAGGGAATCGCCGCGACGATGCTCGTCGCGTCGAGCAGGGGTCGACGCTCTCCGGCCGACGGTGTTCGATCGGGTCCGCGTCAGCCGAAGGGGTTTTGCTGGGCTGCTTCCAAGTCCGCGGTGTCCGCGTAGTCCAGGAAGTCGAGTGGCGGGATGTCGGTCATCTCCTCGTTCCAGGAGGGCCGCGCGGGCTGCATGCGGCGTGTCTCCTGCTCGATGTGCGCGATCGCCTCCGCGTCGTCCGGTTCCTCGACCTCGCTGCTGTCGATCGGCACCGACCAGAGCTGGCTCGCCGGACCGATCAGCAGATGGGCGTCCACGCGCCCGCCACCCTCGGTCAGGACCGGGACGGAGATGACATCTGATTTCCCGACGTCGGCGAGGGCTCTGGCGTAGCGCAGGACCGCCTTGCAGGTGAGGTCTCCCACGAGCAGATGTCCGCTTGAGTAGTGCAGCTTTCTCATGCGACTACGTTCCCTTCCGAGCTTCGAGGCCCTCAAGAGGGTTGCGTGGCGCCTTCGTTCCGGGCAGAGAACGACTGCACGCTCAGAGGACGTTACCGAGGAGCTACGGCGCGGTTTGGATGTCGACGCGCTCCTTCCGCACCTCCTCGGTGGCGGACTGCATCGCGACGATGCGGTCGATCATGACGTGCACGCGCTCGACGGGGATCACCCGCGTGGTGAGGACCGGTTCCTCGGCGTGCAGGACGAGAGTGATCGGCTCCGGCGCCGACTCCTGGGACCCGAGATCGGCGCCGTCCGGAAGGGTCTCGAGCGCTTCTCGTTCGATCACGAGCTCCTCGCGGCGCAGCGTGACGGTGATGGTCCGCTCCTCAGTGACGATCACCTTCCGGACACGCAGGCGCTCCGTCGGGGTCCAGACTGTCGTGACGTCGAGGCGCTCCTCGGAGCGGACGACGGTGATCGGCTCCTCTCCGGCGGTCCGGGGTCCGGGGTCGCTCATCGGTCGGGATGTCCGGCGGTCTCGCGGAGCTCGCGACCGTCCTGGACGTCCTCGGCGTGCTTCTTCGCCTTCTTCTCGCTCTGGCGGGTGTCGCGCGGTGGGAGCTGGATGTGCTCTTCAGCCTTGATGCCGGCCTGGAGCTGGCGGCCGCGCTCGAGCTCGGCGTCGAACTCCGCTCCGAAGAGCAGGGCGAGGTTGGTGATCCAGAGCCAGAGGAGGAAGACGATGACGCCGCCGAGCGCGCCGTAGGTCTTGTTGTAGTTGCTGAAGTTGGCGACGTAGAACGCGAAGCCGATGGAGGCGAGGGCCCAGACGACGAGGGCGAGGATCGAGCCGAGGCTGGTCCAGCGGAACTTCGGCTGCCGCACGTTGGGCGACCAGTGGTAGAGGACGGCGACGATGACGACCATGATCGCGATCAGCACCGGCCACTTGACGATGCTCCACACGGTCAGGGCGACGTCGCCCAGGCCGATCGCGTCGCCGATGGTCTGCGCGATCGGACCGCTGAGCACGAGGATCAGGCCGGCGACCACGAGGAGGACGACGGTCACCAGGGTGACGCCGAGCATCGTGGGGCGCAGCTTCCAGATCGGGCGGCCCTCGTCGATCTCGTAGACGCGGTTCATCCCGCGGCCGAACGCGCCGACGTAGCCGGAGGCGGACCACAGCGCACCGAGGACACCGGTGAGGAAGGCCAGGCCCGCGGCGGGGGTGGAGGTGAGCTCCTGCAGGGGTCCGCGGATCGTGTCCAGCACGTCGGCGGAGACGAAGCCGCCGAGCAGATCGAGGACCGTCGAGGTCGTCGTCTCGGCCTGACCGAAGAGGCCGAGGATCGAGACGATCGCGAGCAGCCCTGGGAAGAGCGCGAGGACGGCGTAGTAGGTGAGGCCGGCGGCGATGTCCGTGCACTGGTCGGCGCCGAACTCGCGGAGCGTCTTCTTCAGGACGTAGCCCCAGGAGCGCTGGGTGACGTCCGTGGGATCGTCGGGCTTGCGGGTGTCGTCAGGGTCCGGTGCGGTGCGGTCGCGCTCGGTGCTGGTCTGGGCCACGGTCGTCCTCGATCTGCTCACGCGGGAAGCGCTGGGGGGAAGGAAAGGGGGTGCCGGCAGCAGGGGGCGCTGAGCCTCCCGCTGCCGGCGGGGTGGATCAGAGGCCGTCGCGGTCGCGGCGCGGGGTGACGCCGTCGTCCTCGACCTCGATCTCCTCGTGCCGGACGTCCTCGGTGACCTGCTGCTGCTCGGTGACCGTCTCGGTGCCCAGCGACACGCGCTCGACGGGGACGGTCTCCTTGGCGGCGACGACGCGGTCCTCGCCGAGGATCACCTCGTGCTCCTCCTCGCTGAGCTCGGGGCCGGCGGTCGCGTCGCCGATGTTCGCGTCGGTGATCGGCTCGCGGACCACCCGCACCTCGTCGTGGGTGACCGGCACCGTGACGCTCTGCTGCTCGGTGACGATGTGCTTGCGCAGGCGGGCGCGGCCCGCCTCGACGCGCTCGGTGCCGACGTGCAGCTGCTCCTCGGAGCGGGTCATCGCGTCGTCCGTGGTCGGACCCGAGGTGTCGTGGCCGACGGAGGTGTCGACGCCGGTGGTGGTGCCGGTGCCGGCGGCCGCTGCATCGAAGCCGGCGGCGCTGTCCACGTTGTCGGTCTCGGGGGCCGCGGCCGCGCCGCTGAGGTTGTAGTAGCGGTAGAGCTCGGCCTCCTCGTCGGCGTTCAGAGAGCCGTCCGCGTCGATGCGCGGGGCGTCCTTGACGAAGGACTTGTCGTAGGCGACCGTCAGGCGGTCGGTGTCGAACGAGGCGCCCTCGAGCGGGACGAACGACTCGGAGGTGCCGAAGAGGCCGGTGCGCACGGTCGCCCAGACCGGGGTGCCGGAGTCGTCGGCGACGTAGACCTGCTCGACCGAGCCGATCTTGTCGCCGTCCGCGCCGTAGACGGTGGATCCGGCGAGGCTGTCGATGGCAGTGCTGTCGATCATGGGAAGTCCTTCTCTTCGGGATCGGGATGGTGGGGACGAGCGCGTCGGCAGCCGGATCGCGACGGTGCATCGAGACGGCCGACCATCGCACTCGCGCCGCCGACGCTACGACCGCAGTTCGCGAAAGAAACGACGGTTGACAACGCTCCACCCAGTCGTGATCGACATCGTCACGGTCGGTAGATCGACCACTCCGCCTCGGGTAGCTCCCGGACCTCATCGACCACGCGCACCTGCCAGCCGGACGCCGTCCGCTGCTCGAGGCGCCCGTGCACAACCTCATGTATCCACCCATCACGGGTATTGAGGTAGCGGACGAAACGCACGTGTTGACCTTCGACCAACGACACCGGAGCACTTCGCGACATATCTCGATTATCCGATCAGTGTCGGATTGGCCCCGGCCGGTTGACGCGCTGACGGCGCTTCTATTACAGAAGGCCGCTCCGTCGAGCCGA
This sequence comes from Rathayibacter sp. VKM Ac-2759, assembly GCF_009834225.1. NCBI lineage: Bacteria > Bacillati > Actinomycetota > Actinomycetes > Micrococcales > Microbacteriaceae > Rathayibacter > Rathayibacter sp. VKM Ac-2759. Next base: position 24,257 of record NZ_CP047178.1, on the reverse strand, counting down.
AACGGCGCCGAGCTAACGATCGTGCGGTGGGTGAGGCTGTCCCGCATGGGGATGGCTGACCGGTCGCTAGTGGCGCGACCGGCACCGGACTTCACGAAGGAGTTCAGTCCAGCGTCGCCACCATGTGGATGCGACGGCCGGAAGCGTCGAGGCCGAGTGCTGCGTCGACACCGCGAAGGGACCGGTGGAAGTCTGTCTAGGGCTCGGCTTCGATGAAGCCGGTGGTCGTGTAGAACGGAGCGTCGCGCAGGTCTGTGAAGACGCAGGCAGCCGCCCGCTCAAGGACAGCTCCCCTAATGCCCTTACTTCTGCAGCTGGTCCAGCTGGGAGGGGTCCACATACAGCTCCATCTGCCCGGTCTCGGTGTTGATGCGCGCTTTGACGGCGAGCTTGCGGATCACGCGGCGTCCATTGGAGACGGTGACGGGATAGGACATGGCGGCGTAGAGGTCGCAATCCTCAATGAACTCAGGCATGCCCTCAATCTATGAACGAAGGTCCGGCTTGCGCGTCCCCCTCCCGGCGGAAGCGGCCTGCGATTTAGTCCGTGGCGCGAGCGCAAAGGCGGAGCCCCGAGGGTCCGGAGGGCCGATTCGACTGTCCGTATGGGGGTCGCTATCCGGACGCTCGCGCAGCGCCGGCCGACGTCACGACGTCGACCGGGTGCAGAGCGCGACGTCGACGGCTGAGCGTCGATCTACATCCGCGCATTCGCGCGGCGCAGCGCGCTCGTGCAGAGGAGTGCGGACACTGAAAATCAGCTGTCGTTGCTCACGGCCGCCTGCACAACTTTCCGCGACGCCGCGGCACTTGTGCAGACGACCATGAACATTCAGCTGATCGAGGTCGCCTGCACCGCCGACGCGGGCACGGTGGGCTCTCTCGGAGGGGTCCCTCCTCGGGGCTTCTGCGCGGTCTACAAGACGGGAGGCCCGTTCGCGCGGTTCTCATCGAGTCGCCCTTCGCCCTCGCTTAGTTAGTTGTTTGTATAGAATACAAACATGTTGATCACGATCGATCCCGCCGCGAGGAGTTCCCTCGCGGAGCAGATCGACGCGCAGATCCGGCATGCGATCGCGCGGGGCGAGCTCGGGAGCGGGGAGCGGTTGCCATCCGCCCGCGATCTCGCGGCCGCTGTCGACGTCAACATGCACACGGTCCTCCGGGCCTACGCACGCCTTCAGGAAGACGGGCTCATCGAGTTGCGGCGCGGCCGCGGAGCGACGGTCTTGCAATCCGGGAACGCCTCCTTCGAGCGCCTGCGTGCGCTCGTCGAGGAGCTCCGCGACCAAGCGGAGACTCTCGGTGTCCCCCTCGACGACCTGTTGCCGATGATCAAAGGAGCACGATGACGACGACCCCAGCCCTGCGCACTGGAACGAGACTGGCAGTAGTGGCCCCAGGGGCGCTCGTCGCGCTCACCCTTGGAATCGCCGCGATTGTGCTCGCCCCGACTCTTCCCAGCAGCATCGCCATGCACTTCGCGGCCGACGGGCGCGCTGACGGGTGGGGGTCACCGTGGCCCCTGCTCTGGATCGCTCTCAGCGTGACCGCACTCGCCGTGGTGCTCGCCGCCGTCAGCCTCCGATCTGCCGATCGCCGGACGGCGGCGACTCGCCTGCTCGTCGTGAACCTGATCGCCGCGATCTTCGCCACCGGCTGGATCGCCATCGCGCTGACGAACACGGTCGGCGACGGTACCCTCCCGATCTGGTGGATGGCACTGTTCCTCGCTGTCGGTGCAGTCTCCGCCACGATCCCCATGATCGCGCTGACCCGCACCGCCGCGCCGGTGCCTGCTCATGATGCCCCTCATCTCGAGGTTCCCCCTACTGCCCGGGTGGCCTGGCGCACCCGCGCCGGCAGCCGCTGGTTCATCGGACTCGGCGTACTCATCGTCGCGCTCGGCATCGCCTCCGCGGCATGGGCCGCCGCGGAGGGCGCGGGCAGCGCGATGATCCCGGGGATTGTGCTGGTCGTGTCCGGCCTCGCCGTGCTCGTGCTCGCACGGGTGGAGGTCACCGTCGACATCCGCGGGCTCCGAGTCACCTCATCGTGGACACGTATCCCGATCATGCGGGTCCCGCTCGCTCGTATCGAGTCGTGCGGGTGGGAAGAGGTCTCCCCCGGCCAGTGGGGCGGCTGGGGCTATCGGGTCTCGGGTCGAGGCGTCGCCTACGTCGCCCGATCCGGGCCCGGCCTCATCGCCCGACTCAGCAACGGCCGAGCACGGATGGTGACCGTGGACGACGCGTCGCGCGGGGCGGCCGTGTTGCAGACACTGCTCGCCGCGCGCCACGCAGCCTGAGCTTCCCTCGATCTGCGCCCACTAGGGGGCGACTCACCGGATGAAGTTGCGTTCCAGACGCTACCGCGCCAGGAGGCGGAGGGAGTCCTGAGGGACCGGGAGGGTCGGTGCAGTAAATCTGCGGGGACGCCCGCCGACCTGGAGATCACCCAGCACCGGTCGTCACAGAATCCCGACCCAGGCCCTTCGCGAGTCATAGAATGAGTGACCAGTTATATGACACCACTGCTCGGCGCGCCGCGTTGGCGCTGGATTGTCACGTATTCGGCCGTATAAGTGACAGGGGTTCGCGATGCTCGTCGGGTACATGCGCGTCTCAAAGACCGATGGAACGCAGACCACCGACCCGCAGCGCGACGCGCTACTCGCGGCCGGCGTCGAGGACGCGCAGCTCTACTCCGACCTCGCGTCCGGCCGGAAGGATGATCGGCCGGGTTTGCTGTCGTGCCTGAAAGCGCTCCGCGAAGGCGACACGCTCGTGGTGTGGAAGCTCGACCGGCTCGGACGCGACCTGCACCACCTCGTAAACACGGTCCATGACCTCACCGCCCGCGGCATCGGGCTGAAAGTGCTCACGGGTCAGGGGGCGGCGATCGACACGACCACCGCGGCCGGCAAGCTGGTCTTCGGGATCTTCGCTGCCCTCGCCGAGTTCGAGCGCGAGCTCATCTCCGAACGGACCATGGCGGGGCTCGCGTCTGCTCGAGCACGCGGTCGGGTCGGCGGGCGCCCGTTCACGATGACGCCCGCCAAGGTGCGACTCGCTATGGCGTCGATGGGCAAGCCGGAGACGAACATCGGTGCCCTCTGCAAAGAACTCGGCATCTCGCGCCAGACGCTCTACCGACACGTCTCGCCCACGGGTGAGGTACGACCAGACGGCCTCCGCGTCCTCGGTCGCAAGAGCACCTAAACGCAGCGCGCCGACGCCGGCGTAGGCTCCGAAAGACGGCTCCGGTGGTTGTGCAGAGGACCTTGAAGATTTGTGCAGAGGACCTCGAGAACTGACATCAGCCGAGAGGGTTGTTGCGCCGAACGTCTCGATAGACCCGTCCGGAATTGATTCCGGTGACGGGGTAGCTACTGAGACACTTTCGTCATGGCGAAGCTGGTTGGGTACGCGAGGGTGTCGACGGACAAGCAGGACGCGACGGCGCAGCGCGACGCGCTGCACGCCGCCGGGGTCCCGCTCGAGCGCATCTACGTCGACGCCGGCCGCTCGGGCTCGAACCGGGATCGGCCGAAGCTACGCGAGGCGATGGCGGCGTGCGACGAGGGCTCGACGCTGCTGGTCACCAAGCTCGACCGGCTCGCGCGATCGCTGCCGGATGCGCGCGACCTGGTGGCGGAGCTCACGGAACGCGGCGTGAGTCTGAGCATCGGGGGAGCGGTGCACGACCCGACCGATCCGGTGGGCCGGCTGCTGTTCAACATGCTCGCGATGGTCGCTGAGTTCGAGGCCGAGATGATCCGATCGCGCACGCGCGAGGGCATGGCGGTCGCGAAGGCGAAGGGTCGGTTGAAGGGTCGCAAGCCGAAGCTGTCCGCGAAGTTCGAGCAGCTCATGGTGGCGGAGTACCGCACCGGTGAGCACACGGTCGCGGAGCTGGCCGAGCAGTACGGCGTAGGCCGCGCGACGGTCTACCGCGCGCTCGACCGAGCGAAGGCGAAGGGCGACGGATCGCTCGCTCTGTCGCTCGCAGAGACGCGAGACGAGGCGGCGGCGTGAGCGAAGAGGCCCCCGCGAGCGTGAACGCTCAGCGGGGGCCTCCGTCGCGACGAGGGGGTACATCGCGCGCCGTCACCCTACTGGTGACGTTCGACGCGAGCTAGATCCCCTAGTTCGACGTCTGCGGGTCAGTCGGGTTCGTCGTCCCAGGCGATCAGCGGCGGACGTTGAACGATGCGGGGCATGCGTCCCGTGTTGTCGATCGTGCGGGTGGGCTGGTGGTAGCCGGCCGCGTGCGCGATCGCGGTGAGAGCGTGTCGCGCGTGCTCGTAGTCGAGCTGTTGCGTGACGTGGCGGATGGAGATGTGGGTGCCTTCCGCGAGGGCGGCGGCGAGGGTGAGGATCGCGAGGTCGGCGCTGGTGAGGCCGGTGCGTCCGTGGAGTGCGCGGTCGTAGTCGACGGCGTAGACACCCCACCCGGAGTCGTGCAGAATCCACGGCTCGTCCGCGTTCGCGAGGCCAGTGCGGATCAGCAGTTCGGTCGCCGCCTCGCGTCCCTTGTCGCCGGCCGCCCATGCGCGCAGCTCGTCGTCCGGGTGCGAGGCTGTCATGCGGGTTCCCGTCGTGTCGTTTGCACTGTTGGTGGTGTCCATTCTCCGAGGCCATCCATCCGATAAGCAGAGCGTCGGCCGGAGGGGCGAGGCCGTCAAGTGTGACCCGGAGGGTCATCCCCGAAGGGGACGCGGAGCGCTCTTGACGGTCTCGATCCGGAGGCCAGAGTGCCGCGTCGGATGGACGGCCGGACGTGACGAACGCGCTACAGGCGAGCGGGCGTGGGCAGCATGCGAACGTACTCGCGTAGGTCGTCGCGCACGTCCTGTTCCGTGGAGACGTTCGTCAGCTCGACCACCTGTGCGATGAGGTCGTTGATGACGGCGGCGGAGGCGGCGAGGAGCGCTTCGTAGTACGCGGTCGCGGTGCTGCCGTGGTTGCGTCCGTCGATGCGGTGCAGTCGGGTGTGGACGCTGCTGTAGTCGGGGTGGTCCGCCCGGCCGAGTTCGTCGCGTCGGTGGATCGTGTAGTCGAGCAGCGCTGATGCGATGTCTGCTTGGTCGGTGCCGTCCTGCACGACTCGCTCGCGCAGTTCGCAGAGCACGATGTCGCGTGAGGTGAGGCGGCCGGCGTGCTCCGCGTGGAATGCGACCCGTGAGGCCAGTTCGTCCAGGAGCGCGGCACACGTTAGGAGTGGCACGTCGTAGTCGCCCGGTTCTCCGGTGTGGCCGGGGAGGTTGCGGTCGTCGTTGTCGCGCAGGGTGGTGAGCGCGAGCGAGTGAGCGGCGCGGGCGTAGGTGTCGTCGGCGCCCGCTAGTGAGGCGTGGGTGAGGAGCGCGTGAGCGTAGGCGCGCGTCTCGTCGTGCATCATTCGCTGTGCTCGGGGGCCGGGGCGGGCGTCTCCTCCGCTGCGCGACGGGTCGAGCGTCGGGCGCGGGGAGCGGCGCCGATCGTGCCTGGGGCGCGGGCTCTGGTGGCGCGCAGTTCCTTGTCGCTCCACCCGGAGGCGAGCGCCGCGTCCCACGCTTTGCTGTGCGCGTCGCGAGCGTCCTTCGCTGCCTGGTCCGCGGTGTCGACGTCGTTGGTCGCTGCGACGAGGACCCGCACTGCTGCGACCCGTTCTTCGACGGATCGCTCGAGCAGTTCGCGTGCGGAGGCGGCTGCGGCTTCGGGGTCGATTCTCTTGTCTGCCATGCCGCCAGCGTATTCGAGTTCCGGCCCGACCACCACATTCGGTGTGGTGGCACGGGCTTCGAGCCGGAGCACCTGCGGTGCCGGCGCTCATCGAGAGCGATTTGCGGAGCAAGCTACAGATTTACCCGTGGTAACCCGCTTACGACTCTTCCGCTGCGCGGCCGGGTCGGCGCATACTGGTCGTATGGTCCCCGCCTGGGGGCGGGTTCGCTGCGCTGGGCGGGAAGGACGGTGAGGGTCGTGTCGGAGTCGTCACGCGAGGGCCGGCTGTTCGGTCGGCGCCGTCGAGCGAACGTGCCGGGTGTGGGTGCGCGGTCGAAGCGGTATGAGGTGTCGGTGACTCCGGAGGAGGACGCGCATTTGCGTGCCCGTGCCGAGGTTCTGGAAGTGACGGTGCCGCGGCTGTTGTTCGAGTCCGCGATGAATGCGCAGGTGCGGACGGACACGGAGTGGCGCCTGGTGGTCGCTGAGTTGTTCCGGGCGTCGAAGCTGTTGCAGAAGACGTCGGACAACATGAACCAGCTCGCGCGGTTCGCGAACACCACAGGTCAGTTCCCCCAGGAGGCGGTGGACGCGGCGGCGGAGTACCGGCGGGTGCGGCAGCGGATCGAAGCGACCGTGGATCGGTTGGCGGGACTGTGAGGACGAACATCACGAGAGGCACCCGGATGGGTGGGCTCATGTCGTATTTGGTGGGTCCTGGCAAGACGAACGAGCACGTTGAGCAGCACTTGGTTGCGGGGGACCGGGCGATCATGGCGCTGTACGGGCACGAGGTTTTGGACCGTGCCGCTGCTGCTGCGATCGCGAAGGATTTGGACCGGCCGCGGCAGGTCTTCGGAGTCGATGTGACGCGGAATGTCGTGCGCACGGACGAGAACGGTGAAGCGGTCCGCGATGCGGCCGGCGCGGTCGTGAAGGATCGGGTGGCGGCCGACGTGTGGCATTGCTCCTTGTCGTTGTCGGCGGAGGAGGGCCAGCTCACGGATGAGCAGTGGGGCCGTATCACGACTGATTTCGTGCAGCGCATGGGGTTCGCTGGTGAGGACACCGGGAAGGCCGATTGCCGGTGGGTGGCGGTGCGTCACGGCCTGTCGAAGAACGGCAACGACCACGTGCACATTGCCGTGTCGTTGGTGCGCGAGGACGGCACGAAAGCGTCGGTGCACAAGGACTTTGAGCGGTCCCAGATGATCAGCCGTGAGCTGGAACGCGAGTACGGATTGCAGGTCTATCAGGCGCCCGAGCGGGAGTATCCCGAGCGCGGGGTGCGACCTGGCGCGCGCGAGTCCGCGCAGCGCCGCGGGTACGACGAGCCGGACATGCGGCGCTTGGAAAGAGCGGTCCGTGCGGCAGCGTCCTCGTCGCAGGAGGAGGGCGAGTTCGTGCGTCGTCTGCGGCAGAGCGGAGTGCTGGTGCGCCCTCGTTTCGCGACGGGACGCGATGACGTGATCGCCGGCTATTCGGTGGCGCTACGGCCCACGAACGGCGAGAAAGCGATCTGGCACGGCGGCGGCCGGCTCGCACGCGATCTGACGTTGCCGGAGCTGCGGAAGGGCTGGCCGGATCGTCCCGAACTGGCGACGGCGGCGGCGTCCGAGTGGCGCGCGACGGCGAAGAATCCGTGGCGGTACACGCCGGTGAATCCGGGCCGCGAACTCGTGCAGCCCGCGGGTGATGCGTGGTCGACGTACGCCGCGGAGTTGTCGGCGCTGAACGCGCGACTGGACCGTGTTCCGATGGGGCATCGGGACACGTGGGCGCGGGTGGCGAAGGAGACGGCGGGCGCATATTCGGCGTGGTCGCAGCGGTTGGAAGCGACGCCGGGACCGTTGGCGGAGGCGGCGCGGGCTATGGCGCGGTCGGCGCAGTTGCGCGCGCACGAGACGAAGGCTCGCCCGGTCACGTGGCCGTCGTCGGTGGGCAGTGCGATGGTGCTGGCGCAGGCGGCGACGACGAAGGATTCCCGGGCCGCGGAAGCGCTGGTGCTCCGGGAACTCGTGCGGTTGAGTCGGCGCCTGCACGACATGCACAAGGCATCCGGGGACGTGCGACGAGCGGACAACATTCGGGCGGTCATGGTCGAGCGGCTGCAAGCCGTGTCACGGCAGATGCCCGTCCAGGATGCCGGGGCGCAGGTGGCCGGTACCCGGGCGCCGGGGACGTCGCCGGTGGTGCCCGAGAGCGCACGCCGGGGCAAGGCGTTCGTGGACGCCGACCACGGGTGGACCAGCGGCTCGCCGGTGCCTGAACCGTTGACGAAAGCACCCGAAGCGGTGCCGATCGATCCGGACGCGCGCACGCGCGGACGGGACACAGGACGCGGCCGGTAACGGGCGCGAAAGAAGAGGGGGACGTGTCGTGAGTGATGCAGCAGACGGAGGCGTGCAGGAGTCAATGGACGCCACCGCGCGAACCGCGTTGATGGTGGCCATGCAGTTGGGGGAGAAGTTCGCGCGACTGCGCGAGGAGATGATGCGCGACGCCGAACGGCGCAGCGTCGCGGAATCCCGCGAGCTTGCCGCCCGGTTCGAGGCCGAGCGGGGACGCGCGACCGGGCAGCTCGCCGTGGTGGAGCGTCCGGAGTGGTGGGAGAACGCCACCGTTCGCGAGGTCGCGTCAGTCGCGGAATCCGCGCAGACCTGGCGGGGCGTGGACGAAGGTGCAGCGCGTGCGAGCGAGGTCATCCGAGACCAGGTGCAGGAGCGGTACGGCGTCGACGTCGACCAGCTCATCCGCGACGTGCGCGCCCTGCCGCCCGAGCCCACCGAAGTGGATCGTGCGCGCGAATGGGCCATCAGCGACCAGACGCCGGAGTACTACCGCCGCGGCGAGGACGAATACCTCACCCGAGCGGGCGAAGGGGGAGCGATCGCGAGCGGCGTCGCGCAAGCGGCGCTGGTCGAAGACTTCCGATACGCGCAGACCGCCGGCGTGGCCCCGGACCTCTCCCTCGCGGAGGAATGGGCGCGCAGCAGCAATCCCGCCGCGTACGAGCAGTACGTGGCCGACACGCGCCGCGAAACGCTCGCCGTCGACGCAGACAGCGGCGACACCGTTATCCGCTCGCACGCCCCGGAGGACATTGCGCAGGCGCGCGCTGCACTCCTCGAGACGTGGCAGCAGGAAGCACCCGGTCAGCGCGTCGACGCCGACCGCGAGCGCACCGAAGCCGTGCAGCTCATCGCTCTCGCGGACCAGCTCGACCGCGCCAACGTCCCCGCCGATCAGCGCACCAGCGACGAGCGCCCCGAGGACATCGTGGCCAGGCTCGAACAGCAGGCACGCCAGTACGACGCCGACGCAGCGGCCGGCGGCAGCGCAACCGCAACACCCGACGAGCTGCGCGAGCTGGCCAGCGACGCGCGCAGCCAGGCCGACCTCCACCGCCACGACGTCGACCCCGCCACCGCGCCTGCTACGCCCGCGGAGCCGGGCCGATCAGCGGAGGCCACCGGGGCACGAGCGGACGCCGGGAACCTCTACGACAGCGCGCAGCGCCGCGACGCTCTGGCCGCACACCTGGCAACCACCGGAGCCTCCGCCGAGGACATCCGCGCACGCATGCGCGCCGACATGGACCAGGGTCGGCCCCCGCAGGACGCCGTTCGCACCAAGACCACGTTCCCCACCCAGAACACGCCGGCCACCCCGGTTCCCACCCGCACCCGCGACAGGGGCGGTCCCACCCGCTGAACAGCGAAAGCCAGCCCGCGAGTACCGCCCCGGTCATAGAATGACCGAGAATAGCCCGACCTTCGAGCTTCGCAAATTATGAAACGACTATTCTTGAGGAATCGGACGAATGCTTACAAAGCTTAGAATCAGGAACTTCAAAAGTTTTGTGGATGAAACTATCCCCCTGTCACCGTTCACGGTCATTATCGGCGGTAATGGAGCGGGAAAGAGTAATCTATTCGATGCCCTGCGATTCCTTAAGTCGATCGGAGAAGGACGACCCGTCCGAGATGCGATTGAGGGGCACGCTCCTCCCGGTGCTATTACTGCAACCATCTCGGGCATTCGAGGCGGCGGCGCCAATGCCACTCACTTCCTCAGCGCGAAACCTCATTTCTCCATCGAAGCGGAAGTCTCGATTGGCGACGAAGCGGTGATTACCTATTTTGTAGAAGTAGACGCTCGTAATCACCGCGTTCTCAATGAATCCCTCTCGTCCTCTAGCCATCCTGGGCCATACGTGTTTAGCACTCAACCAGAGACGGGCGCCCTTCCGAACAAGCCGGAAGCGCCTGCTCTCTCTGCAAGATTTCACAAAAATTCACCCGGAATCAATCCGAAGCGCGAGTTTTCTCCGACCGATTTTATTCTTACGCAGTTCGTCAGCAGGAGGGCGGAGAGTCGGCAGAATGAGGAGGTTGCAGACATCTTGCGTACCGAGCTCTCATCGATCGCGCCACTGGAGTTGCAACCCGACGTGCTTCGGCGTTATTCACCAATTGGGCGTTTTGAGATGGGCGAGCATGGTGAAAACTTTGCCGCGGCGGTCTGGAAGCTGAATGTTGACGCAGACGAGCCCATTGACTACAACTTCGATGACGGAAATGTAGTTGACATTCATGATGAGGAAGCTGTCGCCCGGCGGACAGCGGTGCTGGCTTGGCTTAACCAGGTCACGCCTCGACCAATCACCGCATTGGAGGCGCAGTCATCGCCAACCAACGAGGTCGTTGTGACTGTTACAGAAGAACCCTATGAGGACCCGATAACGGCTCCATCTTTATCGGACGGTACCCTGCGATTTGCTGCTCTAGCCTTAGCTTCTGTCGGGCAGAGCGGTCGACGGACGCTGCTGATTGAAGAACTGGAAAATGGAATCAATCCATCAAGAATTGCGCTGTTGGTTTCCATGCTTGAACAAGTGACGACGTTTGAGTACGAAGCGCAGGTTTTGGCTTCTACACACAGCCCTTCCATCCTCGATTACCTCGAACCAGAAACCGCAGGGGTCGCTGTCGTGATCGGGTGGAATGCTGAAAGTTCTTCTTCGCAAGTTCGTCTCTTGCAGGACTTGCCGGGTATTCGCATCGCAGAGTCTGGTGCTTCCCTGGGGACTCTTCAAGAAGAGGGTTGGCTACAGGATGCGGCGGGCCTGTAATGAGCTTTGAGGTACGTGTCGTGTGCGAGGATCACACCCTCGACCAGTATGTGGCGATTCCGGTGGTGAAGGCTGTTATGACGGCGGCCGGGAAGCCAAGGGCTAACGTTAAGGTCGTGACAAGCCCTCAACTGAGGGGAATATCGCACGTCGAAACGCACTTCGCAAGTCTTGCCTCTAGGTATGCGGAGGTGGCTGACCTCGTCATCTTTGCTCTCGATCGCGACAAACTGGATGGACAAGATGGTCGAGGAGACCGCAAGGCGTCTTTCGCCGACAAGGTTGCCGAGTTACCTCTTTCGGTGCAAGGAAAAGTTGAGATTCTTCTTGCGGTCGAAGAGACCGAGGTGTGGGCCATGTGGGGTAGCAAGGCGGACATACCGGCAACGTGGGCGGAGGTGAGGGCGGAAAGAGACAGTAAGGAAATGTACTTTGATCCGCTCGTCACTACAAGCGATCATCGTCAGCCAGGACTCGGCAGGACTCGGTTGGTGGCACTTAGCCTGAATAAAGGATGGGCGTCGATCTCCGCGGGTTGCCCAGAGTTACGGGAACTCGAGGCGAGTGTGCGAGCTAAGCTTTAACCACCACGTAGCACGAAGGTTCTCGCTTCTGATGCAAGAACTATTCAAGCATTTGCCCGTAATGCGGTAACGGGCCTCGTGCGCGGAAATGGAATTTTTGCTGGCGAGCACAGCCAGCTATCAACATAAGCCTTAAAATACTTATTACGGCTTCCACTCCATTTCTGTGCGGACCGCTGCGCCGACGTGCTTCATAACGCGCTCAACGTCTTCATTCCAATTGCCCAGTAGTTCCATGGTGCGTCGTGCTAGTTGCTGAGGGGTGCGGTTGCCATAAAGAAGTTGGGGATTGAGGCTGAGGGCGACGGAACGATCGTGAAAAATTTGCACCTCGCGACGCAGCTCTTCATCAAGGATTCGCTCCCGCAACTTGGCCAGTAAAACCGCGTTATTGAACAGCTCTTCATCGAGACCATCGGGTAGACTTCCGAATTCACCGTCTCTGGCTTTTTCTTGGTCGTGAAGCATCGCGCGCCCTACGAGTCGCGCGGTACGTTGCAATGCTTCTTGTAGTTGTAGTACTACTTCGAGTCGAAGTTGATGCGTGGCGGTTGCCGCTGCAACTTCACGGTCTTCCTTTCGTGCGGTTCGTTCCTCTTGCGCAGTTATGACTTGCGCGGCTGCGGCCTGCTTGGCGGCCCGTGTATCGCGTCGACGTTCGTTGAGGCCGGCGAGCAAGAATCCGATTCCTGTAGCCGCGAGAGTGGTCAGCGAAGCTAAGGCGACGGGGACAAGTTCGGCAATGTCGACCGCTTCAAAATCCATTGAAGGCGCCGATCAACGAGGTTTTGCTCATTTGAGTAGTCCTGAAACTATGTAAGGGGCATGACGTTCAAAGTTTACGTCAATTTGTGTAACGTGAGCCGCAGGCGGGGCGGTGATAGTGATGAAACACTGTCTTAGGAGCAAGCCGCGTTTCAGGTCACGCGTCATTCCGGCGGCTGCTTGTCTTTCGCGAAGTACCGGTCAGGTGGAGGCGTGTATGGCAGCGGTTCTCCGGGCTTGCTGGTGTCGGTGGAGAGCCCGAACGGGCCTTCCGCGGACAGGAGCACGCTCATGTGTCGGTCGCAGTGGTTCAGCCACCACTCACTCATGCCCGTGCCCGGGTCCAGACGTGCCTTTTCCCAGGAGCGCCAGAGAGCGTCGACGCGACTCATCGCCTCTTCGCTTTTCCACCACGCCGCGAGCCAATGGAACTGACCCCGGCCCAGTCCCGCGGTGCCCCGCCGATACATGTACCGAAGGCGTTTGCGCACGAACTCGTCAGCCGACCCGAAGAACAGGCCCGCGTCAGCATCCTCTGGCTCGTCCGTCGCGGAGGTCCCGGCGGGAACGAGTTCGCCGGTGTCGGCATCGAAGTCGAACTCGACAGCCGGGTCGGTCTCGCTCATGCCGCCCTCCCGCCCGGCTCGTGCGCCGCGATCGACGCCTTGATCGCGGCAACCTTTTTCTTGTCGGGGTCCTGGTACCACGGGACCGTCGCCAGCAGCGCCGCCCGGTTACCGGAGGACAGCAGCACCGCCCGCCCGCGTGGCAGGTCCGCGAGTTCCTGCACGTCGAGAATCTTGTCTCGTTTGATGGAGTCCGACGTGGACCGCACACCCTTGTTGGTGCTCACCGACCGGGAGCGGCGATCGTAGGTGCCCACCAGGTCGGACAGGTTGGACAGGAAACCGACCTCCGCGACACCACCGCCGTAGATGCGCATGTTCGCCGCGGACCACAGCTTGTCCATGCCCTTTTCCCCGAATACGGCCACACCCTGCGACCAGGACTGGAAAGCGGCCATGATCGGAATCCCGCGGGACCCGAAGTGGGAGTACAGGTCCGGGAGGTCGGACCAGCGGCACACGTTCGCCGCCTCATCCAGAATCCCCAGCATCGGGGTCTGCAACCGGCCACCGGGGGAAGCGGTCGCCAGCTCCTCCGCGGCCTCGATCGTCGCGGCCGTCAACGCCGTCACCAGCGGGCCGGCAGTCCCCGCACCCTCCCGAGACAGGCTGTAGAGGGTGCCGCTGCCGCGCACGAACTCGTGCGGATCGAATCGACGCCGGGGTGCGTACGGCGCCCGGACCGGGTTCACCCACTCCTCGATCCCCGTGTTCCCCAAGCACGACGCCATGCCCTCCGCGGTCGAGTACACGCCGTTGCGAATCTTCTCCTCCGACTGCTGATCGAAGTTCACCGCATCCGCCTGACGGGTGTAGCCGGCCGCGAGCAGGTAGTCGACCGCTTCGGTGCGTGCCTGGTTCGTCAGCCACTCGTACACGTCCGTGATCGGCCGGTTCCCGACCGCCGCGGCGAGCAGGAAATTCGCGAGGAGGTTCTTCCCTCGCCGCTCCCAGAAGCCGTCGTTACCGCCGTTCCCGGCGCCGGAGAGCATGGAGGAGGCGAAGTGCTGCGCGAGCTTCGCGGCCTTGGTGTCGTCCGTGACGTAGGACAGCGGATTCCACCACCACGTCGCCTTCTCTCCCGCGACCTTCTGTGGGTCGAACACCCACACGTCCCCGGCCTGCGCGCGCAGGTCCCGAGTCGCATCGAGCACGTCGCGCTTGTTGGAGGTCGTCACCACCGCGCCCGGCGCCTGCATGATCGCCGGAATGACGAACGACGTCGACTTTCCCGTCCGCGGTCCCGCGATCAGCGTCGTCATGTCCTCGAACGATCCGTACAGATGCATCCCGCTCGGTGCCATGCGTCCCACGGGGACGCCAGGGCTGCCCGCCACACCCAACCGCGCCGACTTCTTCAAGCCCTGCTTGCGCTGCAACCCGCGCAGCTCCTCTGGCCCGGCCGTGTGAGCAATTGCGTGATCGCACGTCTTCCGGCCCTTCCGGCCCGACATCCGCGCCCACACGATCAACGCCGTGAACGCGACGACAACCGCGCCGATACCGCTGAGAATCCACGTCGCGGTGACCGGCCACACCAGCTCCCCTCGGAACAGGCTCGCCAGCAGCGCGACCGGATCAGACGGCCGGTCAGGGTTGATCCCCTCCCGCTGTGACCCGTACTGCACAGCCACCACCAGCACGATCGCCGCGACGAACGCGACAGCGAGAGGCCACACCCACCACTGCATTCCGTCACCAGCCGGATCGCTCATTCGGTTTCTCTGTCGAGGGCTCATGGTGCGATTCCTTCGGTCGGTGCAGTGATGTGTGGTGAGGGGATCGCGTGCTCCACGGCCGCGGTGAACGCGAACGTGGCCGCCACGGCCACGAGGACCGCGACAGCCAGCAGCCCCGCGATCACGCCGGTCTGCCCGAGCGGACCGCGGAAGAGCCCGCGAAAAAGCGGTCCAGGGGTCATGACGCCACCGCTTCCGGCAGCGCCATGGAAAGGAACCGGCGCGGCTCGCACCGCTCGTAGATCGGCCCGTCATAGCGGGCCGTCGCGTCTCCGGGGGCCGCCTGTCGGCTGGTGCCCCAGGTGAGGACGGCCTGGCCGTTGTCGGCGTACTCGCACGGCAGGTCTGTCATGTGGTCCCTGTGCGGGAGCATCGTCGTCATCGAGCAGCCCCAGAGGTAACCGTCGTAGACGACCGTTGAGGGACAGGTCATCCGGTGATCACCATCCATGCGGCGAAAGCCATCCAGCCTGACGCGGCGGCCAGCAGCAGCGCGGATGCCCCGTGCAGCAGGTGCTCCTTCGTGACTTCTTCGCGGAGGTTGATCACGTCAAGGACCACGTTTCCGGCCGAGCCCACGAACATGCACGTCCCCCCGATCGCCGCGGGGATCGCGAAAGACTCAGTGAGGATGTTCACGGCAGAATCTCCACGACCACCGGATCGGTTGCCAGCGGCTCGTTCGCCCGTCCGGCGCGGCTCGTGGTGTGCCAGAGCTTGTTGGTGTCGTTGACGTCCAGCTCCGCCGCGGTGAGCTGCACCCGGATCGGGATGCCCGGTCGTCCACCGACCTTGATCAGGAACCGGCCGCGGCCGGGAGGCTCCGACTCGTGTCCGGATACCGGGTCCCAGGCGGGCGGGTCCTGCCAGGACGTGAGCATGTTCTGTTCCGCGTTCGACAGCGGCACCGCGGAGGTCAGCAGCGGCATTTCCGCGCCGGGGAGTCCGCCGCAGATGACCATGCCGGAGCGTTCCACGAACCCGCGGGCTTTCATCTGGTCCTCCTGCGAGGCCAGGGCGAGGAGGTCGCTCATCGTGTGGCTGATCATCGCCAGGCCCACACCGCGGGCACGGTTCAGGCGGGTAAGCGCGTCGACGCGATCGACCATGCCGCGGCCGGCGCGCAGCGCCCGCCACAGCTCGTCCAGGATCACGAAGTAGTGCCGGCGCGGCTCCAACCCTGCCTCCGCGAGAGCGGACGCCACGTTGACGGTTCCGAATCCGGCGGACCAGCAGGCGAGGAGGATGCTGGCCTGTAGATCGCCTTCGGAGTCATCGATCGAGGACACGTCGTAGACCACCGGGCGGTCCCGCCGCATCGGGGTAGTGGTCTGGCGGGAGAAGATCTCCCCCAGCCGGCCACCGGTCGTCAGACCGATCAGCGAGGCTTCGAGGTTCTCCGTGATGGCCTTGTACCGGTTGAGGTCGTTGCGATCGAGGGCAACCTGTCGAATCTCGTCCGGCGCGGCCTGGATGACGGCCAGGAGGTCCGCGAGGACGGGGATGCCCTCGTGCGTCTCGTCCAGGTACTTCAGCGCCCGGTCGATGATCGTCTCCTCTCGGTCCGAGGGCGGCTCGGAGCGAAGGATCGTCAGCAGCGCGGCAATCATCGTGTGCCGGCGGCCGTGAGCGTCCGCGAGCACCTGAGATGCGAGGCGCTGCGACTTCACCGCGTGCTTGCGCTCCTCTTTGGAGTCCTCCCCGCGGGCGTCGAGCTCCGCCGCGCGCGCAAGCGCCCGGTCGGCGTCCTCGCGGAGGCGCTGCGCCGCCGTGGTCGCTTCTCCCGGATCGAGGATGTTCAGATACCCCCGGCCGCGGCCGAGAGTGATGACCTGCCCATCCATCGCGCGAATCAGGTCCACGTAGTCGGGCTTCAAGTCCCCGAGGACCAGCGGGAGGGTGCCGTATCCGGCGAGCCCGGTCGCCATGCGGCGGGTGAGCGAGGACTTCCCCAGGCCCGGCTTGCCGAGGACGAACATCGAGGGGTTGGAGATGAGCTGCGCCCGCTGGAACCAGCTGATCGGGTCGCACAGCACTGACGCGCCGGTGGCGAGGTTCTTCCCGAGCGGGACGCCGATCATCGGTGTTCCGGTGCCGACTGAGAACGGGTACAGCCCGCACACCTGCACGGTGGTTGCGCGGAACTCATCGGCCGGCTGGATCGAGACGGCCTGCCCGCCGCCGCGTCCGAGCCATCCCGTCGACGTCGGCCGCATCGGCCGCTTCGGCGCCGGCTCCTTCTCGGTCTTCTGCCTGCCGCCCTGGTGCGGGATCGCCCGCTTCTTCCGGGACCGCTTGGACGGCTTCTCGCGCGCGAGGGGGGAGGCGGCTGCACGTGCGGCCGCGGCCTCTTCCTGCACCCTCCGCGCGCGGCGAGACACCGCGCGGCTGTCCGTGGACGTCGCCGCGGCCTGCGCCGTCGACGGGGCACCGACCGCACCCGTGGGGGTGGCCGTATCGAGCGCGTCGACGTCCATAGCCTCCACCTCCTGGTCGACGTCGGCAGCGCCGGTGGGCAGCTCGTCGCCGTCGACGGCAACGGTGACGTCAACGGGGGCGGGCTCGTCGCGGTGGCGGGAGAAGAGCTTGGTGGTGATGCTCACTGGTAACCTCCGGCAGTGATGGGGGCGGGGAGAAGGGGCTTAACCGGGGACGGCACCGGACACTCGTCCAGTGCCGTCCCGGATTCGGTGGCGATCGTCATAGGGCTTCCCGGACTTCGTTCGGGATGCGCAGATGCCGCGGCAGGACCAGTCCCAGCGGCAGCGCCGCAGCGAACGCGGAGTCCTGCGAGCCGAACGCCGGCCGCATCCGCAGGCGGGCGGCCGAGGTCAGCGAGTCGACGGCTGCGCGAGCTTCGGGCTCCTGCGTGCGCTGCATCGTCGTGGCCGTGACGATCAGGCCGAAGTTCATCAGCCCGGCGCCAGCGGCTTCCTCCGCCGCTGTGGCCTGCGCCGAGCGGGTCGAGAGTGTGGAGCGCGCGGTGGGCTTGGTGGACGCGGAGGAGTTGAACTGGGCCGCGTTGAGGTCCGCTTCCACCAGCGCCGCGGCGCGGGCGGGGTCGATGGGGCGGTAGAGCAGCGTGACGCGCTTGCGGGCGATGTCGCGGTGCGGGGCCAGCAGGCGAGCGAGGATGCCCGCCTGCACGACTCCGCGCGGCGGGGCGGTCATCGTCCACGACGTCGATACGGCTCCGTCGTGGCGGTAGGAGTCCCAGTGAGCTTCTGCTGTGGCGGGGCCGACGTCGGTCCAGGACAGGTCGGCTGTCTCGCCTTCTGCGCGGGCCTGGTCGATGAGCACGGCTGCGTCGGGGTCGTAGGCGGTGCGGATGACCTCGCAGATTTCCTGCGCGCCGAGCGGACGGGCCGCGCCCGCTCCGGTGGCGGCAAGGGAGGACGTCAGGCCGGGAATGCGGGCGGAAAGGTCCGCGGCGACCTCTTGCGCGTTGCGTCGCTTCCCGTTGATGCGCGCGTTCGCGGTGAAGGTGAGCGCGATGTAGGCGCGGATCGTTGCGGAGCCCACCGGGTAGGTTTCCACGACCTCCGAGAGCATCGCTCGAGCAAATAGCGGGGCGTCCGGGTCCATCGACCCCTCGACCTCACCGCGCAGCCGCGTGCCCGTATCGGGCGCCGTCTCCACCGTCACCGAGGCCGCCTCGATACCGGGCTCGTCTCCGAGGTTGGCGAGCCAGATGCCGTACTCCGCGACCTGGTTGTTGATCTGCTCCTGATCCACCAGAGCGGCACCGTCCGGCTCCGTGGCCAGCACGATCGTGAAGTGCCGGGTGGCGGGGGTGCTGATCAGAGCGAACCGGCGGCCATGGGAGTCCTCGTGCTCCGTGAGCTGCGACGCCGCCGCCAGGCCGGGAAGCTGGAAGGTTCCCCACTTCGCACGTCCTATGGGGCCGGAGCGGTAGATGTTCGCTCCCTTGCTCTTGGTGCGCCACCAGTTCACGCGGACCACCGTCCTTCCCAGGGCTGATTGCCCGTGCTTGTCCTTGACCGAGACGGTCAGGAGGATGCCGCCGAAAATGGCGGCGACGACCAGAGCCGGCCCGAGGCCGGAGAACATGGACGCGATGATCGAGGACACGATGCCCACGAACATCACGAGGGTGGCGAGCTGCCCCAGCCCGCCGAGACCAGCGGTCTGCGGCTTTCGCCAGTTGCCGTAAGTGCGAGCCTTGACCGGATCGGTTGCGGTTGCGTTGCTCATGGTTTAGCTTCCGTTCTCGTTGCTGCCGGTCGCCTCTTCGGTGCCCGCCTTGACCGCTTGTGCGGCGTGCTTCGCGCCTTCCGCGGCCTTCGTGGCGACGGCGATACCGGCGCCGATCGGACCGGCGGCAGCCGCCGCTCCGCCCGCTGCTGCGCCTGCCCCGGCGCCGCTTGATGCTCCGGCTCCTGCACCACTGGTCGCGGCACTTCCCGCACCTGCACCCGCACCTGCGCCGCTGCCCGCCGTCGCCGCCGACCCGGAAGGGTCAGCACCTGGGGATGATGCGGGAGAGCCCGGTGACGATGTGCTGCCGGTCGGTCCGTCCGTGGACGAGCTATTGCCGCCACCGCCGCCACCGCCGCCGTTGTTGCTGGCACGGATCGCGCCCGTCGCGACGTCTCCCGCGGCCGAAAGGGCCGCAGCTCCCAGAAGCAGGCCCGCGGCACCGCCCCCGCCGACCGACGCAACAGCCGGCACAAGGAAGCGCATCAGCGCGGGCAAGGCCACGAGAGCGATGAGCATCAGGGCGAGGCCCGTGACGATCTGGAACAGGCCGGTGCCGTCCGACTTGAACAGGTCGGTGCCGGTCATCCGGAACGCGATCGCGTAGACGATGGCCGCGGCGGGCTTGTAGAGGATGAAAGCGATGGTCCAGGCCATCGCTTTCTTGAACCACTGCCGCCCGATTTCGGTGTTCGTGAACGAAGCTGCCAGGGGGAAGATGCCGGCGAGGACGACGAGCATCGCGCCGCGGAAGACCATGAGTGCGATCTGCACGTAGGTCATGAACACGGCGAGCATGCCCAGCAGGAACAGGCCGATCAAACCGATGCCGGAGGTCGCGGTGAGTGCGATCATCGCGAAGACGTTGGTGCCGAAGCAGTTGCTCTCGCCCTGCTGGGACACGTCGCAGTTGGTCGAGTTGTTCAGAATCCAGATCGAGAACTCATCGCCGGCTTGGGTGGCAAGGCGGATGACGACCAGGCCCGCGCCGGCTACAGCAATCAGGGTGATGACGGAGCCGGCCAGCTCGCGCAGCGGCAGAGCGCGCTGCGTCCACACCATGCGGCCCGCGGCGACGAGGATCGAGAGGATCGCGAGTCCGCCGGTGTACCACTGCAACTGTCCCTGCACCCAACCGACCACCGACGAAGACTCGTTCAGGTGCATCGCCAGCGGCAGGAACCCCGTCACCAGCGCCGACGCGGACGAGAGCAGCAGGACAGCGAGGAGGATGACGCCGATGCGGCCCATGTGAGCTTCGCCGTCGCCGTGCCGGCGGCGGCTCGCCATCATCACGCCAGCGACGATGAGGGACATGACGGCCAGGCCCGCGGACACCCACGTCACGTAGCCGAGGATCGTCTCGAACGCCTCCGGCAGCGGCGGTGTCCCGCCACCGTTCACTCCGCCGCCCTGGTCCACGACCGTGACCGGGGAGGGCACGTTCATCCAGACGGTGCCAAGAGAGGCGATGGCCTTGCCATAGCCCTCCAAGATGTTGTTGACGAACTGCTGCAAGGCGTCGTTCGACGCCTTCGAGACGACGTTGCCGATAGCTGCGCCAGTCCAGCAAAAGACGTCCGCGGGGCTGCACGGCTCGCCAGTAGGTGCGGGGGTCACGAGACGCCGCTCCATGTCACATAACCGCCCAGGCTTTGCAGGGCGACAGGGCGAAAGGTGGGATCGCCTTCATCGGTGAGGACGATCTTCCAGTCGCCTTCTACCCACTTCAACGCGTAGGCGAAGCTAAGGAGAGAGCCATTGCTAACTTGGAAAGCAGTGTCGACTGTCGCATCTGTACCCGAGTAGGACAGCAGCTTGAATCCGGCGATCTGCGCGCTCAAACCCGTGTTGCTCTGGGTTGTGTCTTTGGCCAATGCTGCGTCTCGCCCCGCACCTGGCACCGTGAGCTGCGCGGTCACCAACGGGGACAGGCGGGCGTCGGTTCCCATTGCCCAGACGTTGGCAATCGCGAACAGGGCTCCCTCAGGCGTGTGGGCGTAACAGGAGCGCACCCCATCGGTGCCGGTAATTCCGGGACCGACGACCGCTGACTCAGGAGCGGCCATCGTGCCGACGATGGTCCACTCAGTTGTCGGGGCGGCGGTAAGCGTTCCGGTCTCCTCGTAGCCGGGGAGCCCACAAACACTTTCGGCCTCCGCCGAGAGGGTGGAGCTGGGGTTGGGGGTGGAGACGCCGGGGTCGGCGGTAGTGGTTCCGCCTCCCCCGGCGTCCAGGGACGTCACGCCGAGCACGATGCCTGAGAGGGCGAGTACTCCGACGATGGCTGCTCCGATGATGAAGCCCTTCGTGGTGAACGGGTTGCGCGGTTCGGAGTCGTTCATGAGGTCCCTTGCCTTCCTGTTGGTGGTGTCGTGATGGTTTCCCGGGACGCTACGCGCCCATCAGGAAGCCGACGACGGTGAAGGCGGCGGAGATGATGATCACGCCGATGAGGAGGCGGCCGAGCCAGCCGCCGATCTCGCCGCCTTCGCCGCGGCGGGCGGAGACGGTCATGGTGACGCCGAGGATGATCAGGCCGACGACGGCGACGCCGAGGCCGACCCACTTGGCCCAGCCCATGACGGTGGTGAAGGCTTCGAATCCGGGGGGCATGCCGCCGGGGCCCGGGTCGGGGACGACGGCGCCGAGCGCGCCGGCGGCCGTGATCAGCTCGGAGGTGAGAGCGAGTGCAGACATGGTGTGTGCTCCGTTTTCTTGTTGGTGGTGCGGGGTGTTCGGTGCCGCCGGTTGGGGCTCCGAAGGGGTCCGGTTATCCGGTGGTGAGGGGGCCGTCGGCGTAGGCGACGTCGAAGTGCAAGTGGTTCGGGGTGTCACCGAACTGGGTGATGTGCTGATAGGTGGTCGAGCGGCACTGAATCTGCCCCGCGCGCGAGCCCATCGGCACCTGCGGGTCCAGGACCGTGAGGAGTTGCAGGGCGTTGGGGTCGCAGCCGGTCGTGGCGGTGCCGGCGAAGCTGTAGAAGTCGACGGCGTTGCCGCCGCCGTTCATCCAGTGGGAGGAGCCGGTGCCGGCGCCGAGCAGGCTCCCGGTGCACTGGCGGTTGAGGTCGGAGACGCCGATCTTCCCGAACGTGTTCAGGGCGATCGTGATGATCTGGAGAATGCGGACGTCGATCGCGCAGTTCTCCTTCGGAGTCCCCGTGGCCATGTCGCGGATCTGCTGCGCGTAGCGGTCCTCGAGAAGTGTCAGAGTTCCGGCGTCCATTGCGGCAACCAGATTTGCCGCGAGGGCCTGTGCGTCACCGGACACGGCGACGCACCCACCCACTGGACCAGGCGTGGCCGGCGCGGTGCCTATCGGCGTCGACGGGATGCTCACCGGCGTCGCCGTCGTCGGCGCGGTCGTGCTGCTGCCGAGGCTGTTGAGGTAGGTCATGATCGCCACGGCGTCGGCGCGGTACTTCGTGTAGTGGTTCGGGTCGGCGTTGCGCTGCACCTTGTTGATCGCGATGGAGGGCTCCATTGCCTGCCACCCCTGGACGGCCACGAGGCGGTCGTAGAAGAAGCCCGCCGAGATCGTCGGGTCCATGCGCTGCTCGACGGTGCCCCAGCTCGACTGCTGCTGGAACAGACCGATCGAGTCAGCAACCGACCCGTCCGGGTTGATCGCACCGTCGCCGTAGTTGATGTTCACGAGCGAGGACTCCCCGATCGCCGTCTGCACGCCCAGGGTCTGCCCGTCCGCGCCGAGCCCCTTCGCAGCGCCCGCGTTCACGATCAGCGCTGCGTTCACGAGCTGGTCGTGCCCGTAGGCGCCGACTCTTGCGTCCGCTGGGATTGCGGACACGTTGACCGGTCCCCCGCCGGGCAGGCATGCTGCGGCCGCGTTCTCGGCGGCGCCGAAGAACAGCAGCCACAGCAGCAGTGCGATCGCGAGAAGCGGTGCCAGGACCGCCGCGAGAACCCCCATTCCCCCCTTTGCCACTCGGCTACTCCGACGCCAGGGGGGTGATCTGCTCGACAGCCCACGGACCGGTCTCGACGGTGCGGTGGACGTACACGGAGTACTCCCCCGCATCCGTAGGAACGAGGATGCGCATCGTGTACGCGCCGTCACCGTCGCGCACTCGCGCGGCGCCGGTGAGGGTCGTGCAGGGCACGTTCGCGGGGTCGACGGTCTCGTACGCCACTGCGGCCTGCTGGCTCAGGAATGGGTACAGCTCAGCGGTCCAGGTGTCGTAGTCCAGCGTCGGCCGGCAGAACGCGGTTACTGCGCTGGTCGCGAGGCTGACCGTTGCCGCTTCCGCGGAGGCGTCTGCGGTGATTTCCGCATCACTCGGCGCTACCTCAGTAGGAGCAGCGCTCGGCGTCGTCGTAGTCGTCGGCGCAGGGGTCGATGACGCAGAAGTCGCAGGGGACGAGCTGGTGCCGGTCGGTGCTGCTTCCGTGTTCGCCGTGCAGGCGGTGAGACAAAGCGCGGCGAGCACGGTGAGGCCGAGCTGTGCGTAAGGCGTGGCGGTCATGGCATCGCTCCTTCTGGTGGAGCGGTGGCCCCACTAGAACAATACGCCAGATTTGACGTTATGACTAGTGTGCACGATAGTCATAACGTCAGGAACCACAGTCTTAGGTTCACTCGACGGTCTCATGCGTCATCATGGATGGATGCCCGCTGACGCCGATCGTTCGCCTGACGACGTTGTGAGGGCGGAGGTTGCGGTGGCGACACATGTGCTGGGGAGCCAGATCGGTGTGGACATCGTTCGGTTCATGGCAAGGCATGGCGACACCACGCGAGGCGTTTACTGGCGCGACATTGCGAACGCCCTTCCGACCTATGCGGAGAGCAGTCTTAGGCGGCAGATCGCTGAACTCGAAGACGCCGGCGTGCTCAGTGTCGAGGTTCCCGAGGGCTTTGAGCGAGGCGGGCGGCGAGGCGTGACGGTGAAGTACATCTACAACCCCGCTCGGCTCGATGAGCTGCTGACTTTCACCAAGCTGTGGCTCAGCGGTCAGGCCGCGGCGGACGATGAGCCGATCGTCACCCTGCGCAAGCCAGCTCGCGAAGAGAGCTGAGCCAGTCCAGCAACGGGTCGGGCTCCGCCACGAACCGTGTAGTCCCCCCTGCGCGGCGTACGAGGCCCACCTGTTCGAGTGCGCGGAGGTGCCCGCGCACTCGACCAGGCGTCTCCCCCATGTGTGCTGCGATCTCAGCGCACGACAGATTGCCGTTGAGCCGCAGCTCGCGCAGCACTCCCACACGATTCGGGTGAGCGAGAGCACTGACGAACGGCGCATCTCCGGACTGCGAGCTGTTCCCCCGATCGAGCATGCTACCGATGCTAGCAACGATGTGGTTGCACGGACTCCCAACTACGGTAGTGGCGCGTAACCCGGACGTTTCATGATGCGGACCACAACTCGGCCTGAGCTGGAACGGTGAGCTGCTGGTGAAGCAGCTGAGAAGCGGCGCCTAGTTCTTCCCGGTTCCGCTCCGTGAGCGTGGCCACGCCGGCGGTCTC
>NZ_CP047177.1 GCF_009834225.1 Rathayibacter sp. VKM Ac-2759 | reverse complement strand
GTGACTCAACTCACGCCGATGCTGATCAATCGAGCGTCGTGCGCGACGAGATGGGTAACACCCGTTCACTCAGATTCCACGCACCCAGTGCCGCTGTCGTTTCTCACGGTCGCCTGCACGACTGCGCGCGTCACCGCGGCACTCATGCAGACGACCCTGGGCATTCAGATGTTCAAGGTCCCCTGCACACACGGCGCGGGCGCCGCTGGCCGTTCCATATGGGGATCGCTCACCGGTGCTTTCTTCTTGGCCGCGAGGCCGGGTTAGGTGGCGGGCGCTGAGGTGATTTCGATCGGCAGTTCGACGTCGATCGGGTCGCCGCTGTGTGTGCGCAGGGCAAGCACGGCGGGCCCGGTTTGCAGATTGGCGGGGAGGTCGAAGGATGCGTCGACCGTCGATCGTTCGCCCTTCGGTGTCGGCCGGCCAAGCAGTATTTCCTCGCCGCTCGCGGAGGGGGTGATGGTGACCGTGACGTCTGAGGCGGCGCGGCTCGTGCCTCCGGTGTCCTCGCATGTCTCCCAGATGAAGTCGGCGCTGAAGTGGACGACTCCGGTGGGATGCAGAGACGACTCTTGCAGTTCGATTACTTTGGGCGAACAGGACCCGGCTGAGTCCGACGTGATGTCGGTGCAACCGTTGACGCTCAGCGCGATGGCGGCCGCGGCGACGAGAGGCGTCCCTCGTCCTGTTCGTCTCTGCGTCATGCGGATCAGTGAAGCACTGCGCGCTGCAGCCTGCGTCAGGAGTACCGCGAACGTCATCAGATCGTTGAAAGGTTGATCGATCGGCGTTCCGTATGGGGATGGTTTTCCGGGTCGGTCGGCTTCCCTCAGGTCCAGCGACGTTCGAGCCAGTGAAGTGCGGCGTCGGCTCAGCAATTAACTGACGTCACGAAACCTGATTAGAGCCGTTTACGACATATAGAATGAGTGACTCGTTACGTGACTCTTTCACCCGGCGCACCATCGCGCCAGCACCGCGTCACGTATTCGGCCGTATAAGTGACAGGAGTCAGCGATGCTCGTCGGCTACATGCGCGTCTCGAAAACCGATGGAACGCAGACCACGGATCCCCAGCGTGATGCGCTGCTCGCGGCCGGCGTCGAGGACGCTCAGCTGTACTCCGACCTCGCGTCCGGTCGGAAGGATGATAGGCCGGGTCTGCTGTCGTGCCTGAAAGCGCTGCGCGAAGGCGACACTCTCGTCGTGTGGAAGCTGGACCGGCTCGGACGCGACCTTCACCACCTCGTGAACACGGTCCATGACCTCACCGCCCGCGGCATTGGGTTGAAGGTGCTCACGGGTCAGGGGGCGGCGATCGACACGACCACTGCGGCCGGCAAGCTGGTCTTCGGGATCTTCGCTGCCCTTGCTGAGTTCGAGCGCGAGCTCATTTCCGAACGAACGATGGCGGGCCTCGCGTCTGCTCGAGCACGCGGTCGGGTCGGCGGGCGCCCGTTCACCATGACGCCCGCCAAGGTGCGACTCGCGATGGCGTCAATGGGCAAGCCGGAGACGAACATCGGTGCCCTCTGCAAAGAACTCGGCATCTCCCGCCAGACGCTCTACCGCCACGTCTCGCCCACGGGTGAGGTGCGGCCAGATGGCCTTCGCGTTCTCGGGCGCAAGAGCACCTAGACGCAGCTGGCCGACGTCGGCGTGGGCCCCGATCGTCGGTTGCAGCTGACCTAGCTGCATGAGCGCTCTGCCATCGGTATATCAAAGACAGCGCTGGCGAAGGAGTTCGGTATCAGCCGGGAGACCTCTTACCTCTACCTTCGCGCCGCGGTGACGAGTAACGCGGCACGGGCTCGACAACCGTGCTTAACTGCGGTCGACGGCGAGCGTCGGAACGTCGAGGAGGATCACTTCATGGATCGGACCTCACATCAGCGCGGGACGTTCTTACGGCGCTCGGGATGGGTGCTGGTCGCCGCAGCGGCAGTGATGGCCACGAGCGGCTGCGCACCAGCAGGCTCGAACGGCGACTACCCCGCGTACTCCTCGGACACCGAGATGGCTGAGAGGTCTGATGCTGTGGTGGTGGGCGACATCCTCTCGGACCGCAGGGAAGCCATCCTAGGTTTTGACTACCGAGTCGTGTCGATCGAGGTCCTGACCGACGCGAAGTCGCTGTACGAGCCGGGCGACCTGATCGAGGTCAAGCTGCTTACCGGCAGCGTTTCCGAGCCGGGACCGGACCTCGACGTTGACGGCAGGTACGTCCTGTTCCTCGAGACCTACGACTCGGTACCGGCGTCGCTCCTCAATCCCTGGCAGGCCTACTACGAGGTGCAGGACGGAACGGTTGTGCCAGATCCCGACAACGACCTCACCCTTGGGCCCGAGCTGCAACAGGCTCTCGGGATCAGCTGACGCAGCAGAGTGTTGTGCAGAGGACCTTGAAGATCTGTGCAGAGGACCTCGAGAACTGACAACGGAGCTGGAGCCGGTTCTTACGGCAGAGTCCTCAAACGAGACGTGTCACGAGCAGGACGGCCGGGCAGGCCGCGGCGGTCGATTCAGTCGCACTCAGGATCGAACGAGCCGCGCAATGGCGTCGGAAGCTTCCTGAAGCTTCACCTGAGCCTGGACGCCGCCGAGAGCGGCGGCTTCGAGGACGCAGTGGTTGAGGTGGTCGTTCAGCAGGCCGAGGGCGACGGATTCGAGAGCGCTGGTCATCGCGGAGACCTGGGTGAGGATGTCGATGCAGTACTTCTCGTCATCGACCATGCCCTGCAACCCACGCGCTTGGCCTTCGATCCGGCGCAGACGCTTGAGGTACAGCTCCTTGTTCGAGATGTAGCCGTGCGGCTGATCCGCGTGCTCATGTGTGACGTCGGTCAGCTCCTGGGTCATGTCCGCCCCCTCCTGCACCGATGTCCTACCGATACCCCCCCAGAGTACTGGCATCCGTGTGAACACGCGGATGCCAAGCCAGAAGAACGATAGACACTTATACCCCCGGGGGGTACAGTAGAGACTTCCTTAGCTTGGAGGCATCATGACTGACTCGACTACTCCCGCTCCCCTGCCGATGGCATCGACGTGTGCGTGCTGCGCACCGTCGCAGTCCGCGGCCGTTCCGCCCGTCTCGACGAAGAGCGATTCGGCGACGACCGCGGAGTTCGGAGTCACGGGCATGACCTGCTCGCACTGCGTCGGGGCGGTGACGGAGGAGATCGGTGGCATCGAGGGCGTCTCGGACGTCCGAGTGGAGCTCGTGGTCGGCGGCACTTCCACGGTCACGGTTGTCTCGGATCGCCCGATCTCGCAGGGCGTTGTCGCTGCTGCGGTGGATGAGGCCGGGTACGTCCTCGCTCCGACGTCCTGATGAGCGGGGAGAGCGTCGATCTGCTGGTCGGCGGGATGACGTGCGCGTCGTGCGCGGCCCGGATTGAGAAGAAGCTCAATCGGATGCCGGGCGTGGAGGCGAGCGTGAACTACGCGACTGAGAAGGCCGCGATCCGGCTGCCGGCGGGAACGAGTGTCGCGGATGCGATCGCGACGATCCAGAACACCGGCTACTCCGCCGCGTTGCCTGCGCCAACCCCGGAGACGGGGAAGGACGGCGCGGATGCCGCACTGAATGTGTTGCGGCGACGGTTGTGGGTGTCGATCGCTCTCGCGGTGCCGGTTGTGGTCCTATCGATGGTGCCGGTGGCGCAGTTCCCGGGGTGGCAGTGGCTCGCCCTGGTCCTCGCAGCGCCCGTGGCTCTGTGGGGGGCGTGGCCGTTCCACCGGGCTGCGTGGGTGAACGCCCGTCACGGTGCCGCGACGATGGACACGCTGATCAGCGTGGGGGTTCTGGCGGCGCTGGGCTGGTCCGTGTACGCCCTGTTCTTCGGGTCGGCGGGCACGATCGGGATGACGATGGCGTTCGAGTGGACGCTTGCGCAGGGCGCGGGAGCGCACGACATTTACCTCGAGGTCGCCGCAGCGGTTCCCGCGTTTGTTCTCACCGGCCGGTATGTCGAGGCGCGCGCGAAGCGCAGCTCGGGATCCGCGTTGAAGGCGCTGCTGGAGATGGGCGCGAAGGACGTCTCGGTCCTCACCGGTGACGTCGAAGTGCTGGTCCCGGTGTCAGCACTGCGCGTCGGGGACCGGTTCGTGGTCCGTCCCGGGGAGAAGATCGCCACCGACGGCACCGTCATAGACGGCAGCTCCGCGGTGGATGTGAGCCTGTTGACGGGCGAGAGCGTCCCGGTGGAAGTAGCGCCCGGGGATCGTGTGGTCGGTGCGACCGTGAACGTGGGCGGGCGGCTCGTGATTGAGGCGTCCCGGGTGGGCGCGGACACGGAGCTGGCGCAGATGGGGCGCCTGGTGGAGCAGGCGCAGGCCGGCAAGGCGCAGGTGCAGCGGCTCGCGGATCGTATCTCCGCCGTGTTCGTTCCCGTCGTGATCGCTCTCGCGCTTGCGACTCTGGCGGGCTGGCTGCTGGTCGGCGCGAGTGCGGAGATGGCGTTCACCGCCGCGGTCGCGACGCTGATCATCGCGTGCCCGTGCGCGCTGGGATTGGCCACACCGACCGCACTGCTCGTGGGAACCGGGCGCGGGGCGCAGCTGGGAATCCTAATCAAGGGACCCCAGGTGCTGGAGTCCACCCACAGGGTCGACACGATCGTTTTGGACAAGACCGGGACCGTGACCACGGGACGCATGAGCGTCACCGCCGCCGTAGCCGAGCCGTCTACTACGGCGGCGGAGCTGCTGCGCCTGGCGGCCGCCGCAGAAGCTGGATCCGAGCACCCCATCGGTGCTTCGATCGTCCGTGCCGCCCGTGAGGCGGGACCCGTCCCTCCTGCTGAGTCATTCCAGTCAGTGCAGGGTCTAGGTGTGCAGGCCGTGGTCGAGGGGCACCTCGTCGCCGTCGGGCGGCTGGGGTGGCTGCGTGAGCAGTGGGCTGTGAGCGTGCCGGCGGACCTGATGGCGCGAGCGGACGAGTTCGAGTGCGGCGGGCGCACCGTCGTCGCCGTCGCCTGGGACGGGGTCGCGCGAGGTGTCCTCGCGGTCGAGGACACCGTGAAGCCCACGAGTGCCGCTGCGATCGAGCAGCTGCGTGGGCTGGGCCTTCGCCCGGTGCTTCTCACCGGCGACAACGAACGCGCCGCGCGCACGGTCGCCGCCCTGGTCGGCATCGAGGACGTCATCGCCGGAGTGCTGCCCGAGCAGAAGGCCGAGACGATCGCCCGGTTGCAGGCCGAGGGTGCGGTGGTGGCGATGGTCGGGGACGGCGTGAACGACGCGATCGCGTTGGCGCGCGCGGACCTGGGTATCGCGATGGGGACCGGCGCGGACGTCGCGATCGAGGCCAGCGATCTGACGCTGGTTCGCGGAGATCTGCTCGTCGCGGTCGACGCGATCCGGCTGTCTCGGCGGACCCTCGGGACGATCAAGACGAACCTGTTCTGGGCGTTCGCGTACAACGTGGCAGCGATCCCGCTCGCCGCGCTGGGGTTCCTGAACCCGCTGATCGCCGGCGCAGCGATGGCCGCGTCCTCGATCTTCGTCGTCACCAACAGCCTCCGACTTCGTGGATTCCGCGCCCACGCGACTGCGGTCCAGGAGGTGCTGCCGACCTTCACGTCGAGGCGGTGAGAACTTTTCCAGGTGCAATCCGTGACCTCCCCGTTACCATGGGGGGGTATGCGTCCGTAGTGTCTATGCCCGACGAGTGTGCTCACGACTTCGCCTGAGGAGGTGACGACCATGATGACGCCCCCGCTTTCTGCGAAGGTTCGCGGTGCGCGCACCCCGTTTACCCGCGCCGTGGTCGTTCTCCTCACCCTCGCGGCGCTAGTCGTGGGCTTGTTCGCGTTGCACTCCATGTCGGGGGGCTCGGCGGACGCCACCGCACCAGCCGGGAGCCACTCCCACGCAAACTCAGCCGCCGGACCGACGGATGCTCTCGTTGCGCAGAGCGGCGTCGCTATGACTGTCGGGACGATGGTGTCCGGTGTGACCGGTGTTCCGGTGATGCCCTGCGAGGGCAGTTGCGCCATGGAGTGCGCCGTGATGGCGGCAACATGCGCCATCGTGTTCATCCTCGCTGCCCTGCTGCTGCTGGTGCGGTTCCCGGCGATGCATTCGCTCGTTCTCGACGCCGGTCCTCGTCTTCGCGCGCTGGCTCCGCGCGCCCAGTTCCACGTTTACTTCCCCTCCCTCACCGTTCTCTCGATCAGCCGAACCTGAAGCGCGTGTCGTCGCGCTCTGCGACACACACTCCGACCGCTTGGCGGTCTCTCTAGCTTCTTCCTGATCCCACAGAACGGATTACTACTCATGTTCAAGACTCGAAACGCACTCCTCGCCGCCCTCGCTCTCGGTACCGTCGTCACCTTGTCCGCGTGTTCCTCAGGGGGCATGAGCGGAATGGACGGCATGAGCGGCTCGGGCGACAGCAGTTCCTCCTCGTCGCCGTCCGACTCAGCTACCGCGGTTGCTGGCGACTTCAACGACCAGGACGTGATGTTCGCGCAGATGATGAAGGCGCATCACGAGCAGGCGGTGGAGATGTCCGACATGATCCTGATGAAGGACGACGTCGACCAGCGAGTCCTCGACCTCGCGACGAAGATCAAGGCCGAGCAGGCCCCCGAGATCGACACGATGCAGCAGTGGCTCACGTCGTGGGGCGCCGACGACTCGATGTCGAGCATGGATCATGACATGAGCGGCATGATGTCCGACGAGGACATGAGCGCGCTCGAGAGCGCGTCGGGAACCGACGCAGCGAAGCTGTTCCTGGAGCAGATGACCATGCACCACGAGGGCGCCATCGAGATGGCGCAGAACGAGGTCGACTCCGGCCAGAACCCGGACGCCGTCGCACTCGCTGAGTCCATCGTCACCTCGCAGTCTGCGGAGCTGGACGAGATGAAGGCTCTGCTCGCCTCCCTCTGAAGCCTTTGGCGTTGATACCCGTCATCGCCACCCCGACGGGGTGCGCGGCTGTAGTCGATTCGATTCCTGCTGCTGCGCTCCCTCGAGGTGCACGCGCTCCCTCGCTGTGCACCTCGCGGTGGGGTCTGCCGTACCTGGCGGGCCCCACCCCTCCTCTCGCCCACGCCCACGCCCATGCTCTGGCGTCGATCTGGAACTTTCTCTCATGCTTCACACTCTTCTCCCCGCGCGCCTCTTCACCCGAGGGGAGCGTTCGTGACCTCGACTCCCGTGCAGCCCCTCCCTCGCCGCGCTGATCTGCGCCGGGCGCAGGCTGCCGCCTCCCGACGTAGCTCCCGGAGTACCGTCCGGCGATCCAAGGACACTCCTGCCGGGACGCCACCGCGTCGCTCATCGTTGACGGTGTCTGATGGGGCCCGATTATCCGTGCTGTCAGTACTGGTGGTTGCCGGCATCGCGGTCACCAATTCGATGCCCGCCGTCGCTGTCACTCCCACTGCTGGCACGATGGCCGGTGGTTTGGACTCCGCCTCCTCACAAGCGCAGACGTTCGTCGCGGCCGCCGCCGTCTCGGACACCATCACCCGCGACTCGTTCACGGCTGAGGCCAAGCCTCCCGAACCCGTGCTCGTAGCACCGGTAACGGTGCAATCTGCCGAGACGGGTGAGGATAGTTCCGAGGTGTACTCGGCGGGTACGGATGCTGGCACGGTGGCGGGGGCGTGGGCATTGCCTGTTGCCGGCCGAATCACCTCTCCCTATGGACCCCGTCCCGACCGGCCGGTCGCTGGGGTAGGTGCCTACCACTACGGAACCGATCTCGCGACGAGCTGCGGAACCCCGGTGGTCGCAGCTGCCGCGGGCACGGTCGTCGCGGCGACCTATTCAGGGTCGTATGGGAACTGGATCCTGATCGATCACGGCAACGGCGTGCAGACCGGATACGCCCACAACCAGGACCTGCTCATCGAGGAAGGCGCCACCGTGGAGGCGGGCGACCTCATCGCGCTGGTCGGATCGACCGGCGCGTCCAGCGGATGCCACCTGCACTTCGAGACGCAGGTCGATGGGGAACGGGTCAACCCGGAGCTGTTCATGAGCAAGGTCGGTGTGTTCCTTGGCTGATCCTCGAGCCGGCGGACGTCGGCTGCACATGCTGGCGGCTTTCGGGCTCGTCTGGGGTTTGACCGTTGGTTTAGCCGGTCCTGCTGTCGCAGCCGAGTACCCCTCGTGGGAGGACGTCGAGAAGGCCCGCTCCAGCGAAGCAGCGACTCAGAGCCAGATCTCCGAGTTGAACGCTTTGCTGACGTCGCTTGAGAGTGATGTCGAGGAGGCGCAGGCGGTGAACCGGCAGCGTGCGGGCGAGTACGAGGACGCTCAAGCAGAGTTTGATGAGGCGACCTATCGGGCGTCGTCGTTGCAGAGTCAGGCGGATGAGGCGACCGAGCTCGCGGCTCAGTCTCGTCAGCAGGCCGGGCAGCTAGCAGCGGCACTCGCTCGGGCGGGTGGCGGGGACGTGACGATGGCGTTGCTGATGACTCCGGACAGCTCGGATCTCCTGCGTCAGCTGGCGATGATGGGACAGCTCACCGAACGCACCGACGAGATCTATGCCACCGCCCGAACGGACTTGAACAACGCCGCCGCTCTTACCGCGCAAGCTGAGATCGCCCGCGGCGAGCTCGAAGCTCTCGCGATCACGGCGGAGTCCGCGTTGCAGGACGCCATCGCAGCTCGCGCTGCAGTGGAGTCTCAGCTGCAGGAGCAGCAGGATTCCGCTGCAATACTGCGCGCGCAGCTGAGCGTGCTGACCGAGGACCGGGCTGCGACCGAGGCCGATTACCAGGCCGGCGAGCAGGCGCGCCGCGCCGCGGAAGCCGCAGCGGCGGAAGCCGCCGCCGCCGCACGCGCCGCGGCTGCTGCCGCTTCCGCCGCTGCTGCTTCTGCTCCAGCCCCTCCAACCGTTTCGTTCGGAAAGCCGGCACCGGCGCCCGCGCCTCGGCCGGGACCTGGAACGGCACCTGGACCGGTGTCGCCGCCCGCGCCGGCATCGAACCAGGGATGGGTGCGTCCCGTGTCCGGAACCATCACCAGCGTGTTCGGTCCTCGCCCCAACCGGCCCGTGGCCGGTGTCGGCGCGTTCCACTACGGCACTGACATCGCCGCCGGCTGCGGCGTGACGGTCGTGGCAGCGTCAGCGGGGAGGGTGAGCTACTCCGGACCGTTCGGTAGTTACGGGAACTGGGTGCTCCTGGACAACGGCGGCGGCATCGAAACCGGGTACGCCCACAACTCGACCCTGCTCGTCACAGAGGGAGAGCAGGTTACCGCTGGGCAGCCAATCGCCTTGGTAGGTTCCACCGGCGCCTCCAGCGGCTGCCACCTCCACTACGAGACCCGCGTGAACGGTGCCCGCATCGACCCACAGCCGTTCATGAGCCAGCGAGGAGCACCCCTTGGCTGACCCCACCATCCGCGCCGCCGCTGCCCTGACGCTACTCACCGCTTTAACTCTGACGGGATGCACCAGCACCGCGTCACCTCCGGCAGTGAGCGCCCCGGTCGCGGGTGCCGCGCTGGAGCATGTGCACGGGGTCGACTACGACCCGGCGACGGGCGCGACCTACGCGGCCGCCCACGGCGGCGTTTTCCTTGTCTCTACCGAGAAGCTTCCCGATTCTTACGGGACCGGGCCGGCCAGCATCTCGGCGGGTGGGAACGGGCCGATCGCCGGACGCGCTCAGGACACGATGGGGTTCACCATTGCCGACACCGGAACCCTCTTCGCCTCCGGGCACCCCGACCCGAACGATCCCGCCGCCGTGCAAAGCCCCAACCTGGGGTTGATCCGCAGCAGCGACGGCGCGCAGACCTGGGAGCCGGTGTCCCTCGCCGGAGAGACCGACTTCCACGACATCGCCACCACCGTCCTTCCCAGCGGTGCAACGAGGATCTACGGATACGACGCTGCACGGAGAGTGCTGCGCATCAGCGACGATGACGGGAGCACCTGGCGAGACGGCGCCGCGCTTGGAACGCGAGATATCGCCGTCGACGCGGGGAACCCGGATCGGGTGTTCGCAACGACCGAGGAAGGACTCGCCGTCAGCGTCGACACCGGAAGCACCTTCGCTCCCGTTGACGGCGCTCCGGCGCTGTTCGTGCTGGACGCTATCCCGGTCACCGCCGGCGGCGGGCTCGTGGGGGTCGACGTGGAGAGCCGGGTATGGACCTCGACCACGGACGGGCAATGGGAGGCCCGCGGATCCGTCGCCGGGACAGTGCAAGCGTTCAGCTACGTCGAAGGTGAGAACCCGTGGATTCTGGCCTTCGACGACAACGGTCTGCGCGCGTCAGGCGACTACGGAGACACCTGGACGGTACTGCCCACCAGCTGACCCTTCCTTCGGCGGAAACGTCGCCGCAACGTCAGATGCCGCCGCATTCCTGAATGCGGGAAAAGCCGAGTTGTCGCAGCTTCGACGAAATCACCTGCTCGATCCGGCAGCCGCATCCGTTTACGAAAGGGATTCTCGATGAGGTCAGGTGTGATGCCAGGCGGTCCCCTGCCTGCTCAGCGCGGGAGGGTGCCTTCACCGTCGCGCATCGCCGGCCTCGACGTTGCCCGAGGTCTCGCAGTGTTGGGGATGTTCGCCGCTCATCTTGCTCCCGTCGAACGCGAGATGCCGTGGGATGGGCGCAGCTCGGTCTTGTTCGCGGTTCTCGCGGGCGTGTCGATCGGGCTCATGACCGGCGGCGCCGCTCGCTCGCAGCATCCATTCCGCGACACCGCTTCGATCCTCCTCCGCGGCTTGTACCTGCTCGTCATCGGGGTCGCTCTGATCCTGCTTCAAACACCTATCGCCGTGATCCTGCCGCACTACGGGGTCATGTTCGCGGTCGCAGCGATCCTGCTCTTCCTTCCCCGGGCCGCCTTAGCCGGGCTCATCACCGTTTTCGCCTTAATCGGTCCTGTCGTCGTCGACCAGCTCGTGACTACCAGCAACGCCTGGATAGCGACGCTTCCGTCTGATGACGCGCTGCTCGCACGGATGCCGGTCACCTGGTTCACGCAGTACTACCCGGTCCCTTCCTGGCTGGCCTATGTGGTCCTGGGTTTGCTCATCGCACGGTGCGATGTACGCTCACCCACTACACAGCGGTGGCTGGTGATCGGAGGCTCCGCGGCGGCGGCCGTAGGGTACGGCGGCGGTCTACTCCTCGGAGGTCCTGAAAGTGTCGAAGCGCACTCGAGTACGACAGCCGAGCTTCTCGGCGCCGGAGGAATCGCGTGCCTTGCCATCGGCTCGCTCATCGCGCTCGTGTCGCACGTGCCTCTCCTGCGGGTCATCACGTCGCCACTGGCGGCGGTCGGCGCGATGCCGTTGACCATCTACTCACTGCAGCTTGTACTGCTCGCGGTCTACCTGACCCCTTATGAACCGTTCAACTTCGACACCTGGCGCAGCTGGACCCTGCTGGCCGCCTTCGTCCTCGGATCGATCGTGTTCGCGCTCGCCTGGCAGAGACTGATCGGGCAGGGCCCCCTCGAGAGTCTGCTCGCTCGAGCGTCCCTGCGTCCAGAACACACGGTCGTGCGGGGTGCGCCTGACTAGAAGAAGGGAGGCGCTCATTCGCTCGGCGTTCGGACTGGTCGCTGTCGACCCGCCCCGAGTGAGGGTCAGGCGGGGCGTTCGGGCTCGAAGAAGTGTGCCGGCGGCGGCGCGTAGGGCAGCGGATCGCCAGGCTTGTTCTCATCATCCGACTGCGCGAACGGCCCGGTAGAGGACAGCAGCACCGCCATCTGCCGGTCGCAGTGGTTGATCCACCAGTCGCTCAGCCCGATCGGGTCTTGCCGGGCGTTCTCCCACGTGCGCCAGATCGACTCCAACCGGCTGATGGCCTCTTCGCTCTCCCACCACGCCGCCTTCCATCTCAGATCCGCCCGTCCCGGCCGGCCTACGGTCCGCCGGTACTTGAACCGCAGATGCTCCCGCACAAATTCGTCCACCGTGCCGTAGAACAGCGTCGGAGCCTCCTGCGTCGGAGCCTCCTGCGTCGGCTGTTCCTCTCCCTCAAACTCCGGGCTGTCGAAATCAAAGCTGTCGGTCATGGTCAGACCTTCCGCGCACCGGGCTGGTGCGCGGCGATAGACGCCTTGATCGCCTCGACGGTCGCTTTCGGGCCGTGGTACCAGGGGACCGTTTTGAGCATCACGGCCCGGTTACCGGACGAGAACATGATCGCTCGGCCACGGGGAAGGTCCGCAAGTTCCTGCACTTCGAGGATCTTCTCTCGCTTCAACGAGGTGGTGGTGGAGCGGACACCCTTGTTCATGCTGACGGACGTCGTTTCGCGGTCGAAGGTGCCGATCAGATCGGAGAGCATGCCGAGGAATTCGGGGTCGGAGACGCCGCCTGCATATAGTTTCGTGTTCGCCGCGGACCACAGCTTCTTCATCCCCTCCTGCCCGTAGACCGCCACGCCCTGAGACCAGGACTGGTAGACGGAGACGATCGGGATTCCTCGAGAACCGAAGTGGGAGTACAGGTCTGGCAGGTCGGACCAGCGGCACACGTTCGCCGCCTCGTCCAGCAGCCCGAGCAGCGGCGTCTTCAATCGGCCACCGGGTGAGGCGGTCGCCAGCTCCTCCGCCGCCTCGATCGTCGCGGCCGTCAGCGCCGTCACGAGTGCAGTCGCGTTGCCGGCACCCTCCATCGACAGGGAGTAGAGGGTGCCGGACCCCTTCACGAACTCGTGCGGATTGAACTGCCGCCGCGAATCGACCGGCTTGGGGCGGGTCGTCGTGGCGGTCGTCCCGTCGTCTGCATCGGTCGAGTCCATTTGTGCGGCAGCACCCGTCGAGCCCCCAGCGGCCACGACGTGACGAGTAGGGGCCAGGGTTGGGTCGATGGGACGCGGGTTCACCCACGGCTCGATGGTGGTGTTGTTCAGGCATGCAGCCATCCGCTCGGCGGACGAGTAGATGCCGTCACGAGCCTTCTCCGACCCGCGCTGCACGGAGCGGATCGCATCGGCCTGACGCGGGTAGCCGGCCTCTTCCAGATAGTCCAACGGCTCCACCCGGGCCACGTTCGTCAACCAGTCGTAGACGTCGGTGATCGGCCGGTTCTTCACCGCGGCGGCGAGGAAGAACGCGGCCAACAGGTTCTGCGCCTTGCCCTCGAAGTAGGCATCCGTCTTCGCGTTCGCGCCGGTCACGGAAGACGCGAAGTGCTGCGCGAGCTTCGCAGCCTTGGTGTCGTCCGTGACGTAGGTCAGCGGATTCCACCACCAGGTGGGCTCCTCCAATGCGACCTTCTGAGGGTCGAACACCCACACGTCCCCGACCTGCGCGCGCAGGTCCCTCGTCGCATCCAGCACGTCGCGCTTGTTCGAGGTGGTGACGACCGCGCCAGGCGCAGCCGTCAGCGCCGGGATCACCAGCGAGGTCGACTTACCCACGCGAGGGCCGGCGATCAGAATGCCCATGTCCTCGAACGAGGAGTAGAGGGTCTTCTTCGTGGCCAAGACCATCGCCCCGGTCGGAATGCCGGGATTGCCGGTCACGCCCAGACGCGCGGACGTCGAGGTCGCCGCTTTAAGCTGCATCCCCTGCATCTCCTTCACCGACGCCATGTGCCAGGCGGCGTGATCCGCGCGGGAAGCGCCGCGCGACATCATCGACTTCATCCACAGCACCCAGGCGCCCAGCAGGACCAGGCCGATGCCGAATACGATCGCGATCGTCGTTCCCGACGAGGGCCACATGTAGGTGCCCTTCCGCAGGCCCTCGATCATCGCGAACGGATCGCCCGTGATC
The DNA here is from genome assembly GCF_009834225.1 of Rathayibacter sp. VKM Ac-2759. Classification (NCBI taxonomy): domain Bacteria; kingdom Bacillati; phylum Actinomycetota; class Actinomycetes; order Micrococcales; family Microbacteriaceae; genus Rathayibacter; species Rathayibacter sp. VKM Ac-2759. Next base: position 136,283 of record NZ_CP047177.1, on the reverse strand, counting down.
CCCGCGTTCACGCCATCCATGCCGGAGCCGATCTTCATCGCCACCGCGAAACCGACGATCACGATGATCGCCCCTACCGCCGACACGAGCATCAGCGTCTCGTTGCCCGCCTTCCCGGGCTCGCGCCGGCGGTTGTTCGTCGTCGTGCTCATGGTGCAGCTCCTTCAATCAGTGCGGTGGTGGTGCGGGTCGGTGGCGCGGGAATCGCGTGCTGCACCGTCGCGGTGAACGCGAGAGTGGCGGCCATGGCCACGAGGACCGCAGCGGCCAACAGGCCGGCGACCGCGCTGACCTGGGCGAGAGGACCCCGAAGTAGGGCGCCGCTGGTGCGGGCGGCGATCACGACGTCACCAGCTCGGCCAGCGGCACGGGCGTTGGCAGGAACCGCCGCGGCTCGCACCGCTCATAGACCGGCCCGTCGTAGTGGGCCGTCGTGTCATCGGTCGCCGCCTGCCGGCTGGTGCCCCAAGTGAGGACGGCCTGCCCGGCGTCGACGTACTCGCAGGGCAGGTCCGTCATGTGGAACGGGTGCGGGAGCGTCGTGGTCATCGAGCAGCCCCAGAGGTATCCGTCGTAGGCGACCGTCGATGTGCAGCTCATGCGATCACCCGATCCCACTGGTCCCAGGCGACGAAGGCCGCCATGAGGCCGATTCCCGTCCAGTAGGCAGGGAGCAGGAACCGATCACGATCCGCTGCCCGCTGATGGCGGGCGCCGATCACGCTGACGATCGCGGCGCCGGCCGAGCCGGCCGTAACGAAGGTCGCGCCGAGGGCGACGAGGACGCTCACGGCAGGATCTCCACCATGACCGGATCGGTCGCCAGGGGCTCGTTCGCGCGGCCTGCGCGGCTCGTGGTGTGCCAGAGCTTGTTGGTGTCGTTGACGTCCTTCTCCGCCCCGGTCAGGTGGACGCGGACGGGGATGCCGGGACGGCCGCCCACCTTGATCAGGAACAGGCCACGGCCGGGCGGGTCCGCTTCCTTCCCGGAGACGCCATCCCAGGCGGGCGGGTCCTGCCAGCTCGTGAGCATTTCCTGCTCCTTCGAAGACAGCGGCACCGCCGAGGTGAGCAGGGGCATCTCAGCACCGGGCAGGCCGCCGCAGATGACCATGCCGGAGCGCTCCACGAATCCGCGGGCCTTCATCCGGTCCTCTTCGCTGGAAAGCGCGAGGAGGTCGGACATGGTGTGGCTGATCATCGCCAGGCCGACGCCGCGGGCGCGGTTCAGGCGGGTGAGGGCGTCGACGCGATCGACCATGCCCTTTCCCGCGCGCAGCGCCCGCCACAGCTCGTCCAGGATCACGAAGTAGTGGCGGCGGGGCTCGATCCCCGCATCGGCCAGCGCCGCGGCGACGTTGACCGTCCCGAACCCCGCGGACCAGCATGCGAGGAGGATCGCCGCCTGGAGGTCGCCTTCGGAGTCATCGATCGAGGACACGTCGTAGACCACGGGGCGGTCGCGCCGCATCGGGGTGGTGGTCTGGCGGGAGAAGATCTCGCCCAGCCGGCCACCGGAGGTGAGGCCGATGAGGGACGCTTCGAGGTTCTCGGTGATTTCCTTGTACCGCTTGAGGTCGTTGCGGTCGAGCGCGACCTGTCGAATCTCGTCCGGCGCGGCCTGGATGACGGCGAGCAGGTCCGCGAGGACGGGGATGCCCTCGTGGTGCTCGTCCAGGTACTTCAACGCCCGGTCGATGATCGTCTCCTCCCGGTCCGTGGGCGGCTGGGAGCGGAGGATCGTCAGGAGCGCTGCGATCATCGTGTGCCGGCGGCCGTGAGCGTCCGCGAGGACCTGAGCGGCGAGGCGCTGCGCCTTCACCGCGCGCAGGTGCAGCTCCGTGGAGTCGCCGCCGCGGGCGTCGAGCTCCGCGGCTTGCTCGAGCGCCTGGTCGGCGTCGTCGCGCAGGCGCTTCGCCGCGCTGGTCGCCTCGCCCGGGTCGAGGATGTTGAGGTAGCCGCGGTCACGGCCGAGGGTGATGACCTGCCCCTCCATCGCGCGGATCAGATCCACGTAGTCGGGCTTCAAATCTCCGAGGACCAGCGGAATGGTGCCGTACCCGGCGAGCCCGGTCGCCATGCGGCGGGTCAGCGAGGACTTCCCCAGGCCCGGCTTGCCGAGGACGAACATCGACGGGTTGGAGATGAGCTGCGCCCGCTGGAACCAGCTGATCGGGTCGCACAACACGGAGGCCCCGGTGGTGAGGTTCTTCCCCAACGGCACGCCGATCATGGGCGTGCCCGTTCCGACCGAGAAGGGGTACAGCCCGCACACCTGAACGGTCGTCGCGCGGAACTCATCGGCGGGCTGGATCGAGACGGCCTGGCCGCCGCCGCGGCCGAGCCATCCCGTCGACGTCGGCCGCATCGGGCGCTTCGGCGCCGACTCTTTCTCGATGTTCTGTCTGCCGCCCTGGTGCGGGATCGCTCGCTTCTTCCGCGACCGCTTGGAGGGCTTCTCGCGGGCGAGAGGAGAGCTGGCGGCGCGAGCTGCGGCGGCCTCCTCCTCAGCCTTCCGCGTGCGGCGTGAACGGGCGCGAGCGTCCGTCGATGTCGCCGCGGCCTGCGCCGTCGTCGGGGCACCGACCGCGCCCGTGGGCGTGGCGGAGTCGAGCGCGTCGACGTCGCCGGCCTCTTCGCTCTGGTCGACGTCGACGGCACCGGTCGGCAGGCCGTCGCCGTCGATGTCGGCGGGGGCGTCGGCGGGTTCGGTGTCGCGGTGGCGGGAGAAGAGCTTGGTGGTGATGCTCACTGGGGGCCTCCAAGAAGGGTCGGAACGACGACAAAGACGGGTGAGGGCTGAGGGTTAACCCGGGACGGCACCGGACGTGTGTCCAGTGCCGTCCTGGTGGTGGCGGGGTGTGTCACAGGATTTCCCGCATCTCGTTGGGGATGCGCAGGTGCCGCGGCAGGACCAGGCCCAGCGGGAGGGCGGCGGCGAAGGCGGAGTCCTGCGAGCCGAACGCGGGCCGCATCCGCAGGCGGGCGGCCGAGGTGAGAGAGTCGATCGCGGCGCGCGCTTCGGGCTCCTGGCCACGCTGCAGCGTGGTCGCGGTGACGATCAGGCCGAAGTTCATCAGCCCGGCGCCGGAGGCTTCCTCCGCGGCCGTGGCCTGCGCCGAGCGGGTCGAGAGCGTCGAGCGCGCGGTGGGCTTGGTGGACGCGGAGGAGTTGAACTGGGCAGCGTTCAGGTCCGCCTCGACCAGCGCTGCGGCGCGGGCGGGGTCGATGGGCCGGTAGAGCAGGGTGACGCGCTTGCGGGCGATGTCGCGGTGCGGTGCGAGCAGGCGGGCGAGGATGTTCGACTGGACGACGCCGCGCGGCGGGGCGGTCATGGTCCACGACGTCGACACCGCTCCGTCGTGACGGTAGGAGTCCCAGTGCGCTTCGGCGCCCGCGGGGCCGACGTCGGTCCAGGACAGGTCAGCCGTCTCGCCCTCTGCGCGCGCCTGATCGATCAAGAGCGCCGCGGCGGGGTCGTACGCGGTGCGGATGACCTCGCACAGCTCCTGAGCGCTCAGGGGCCGCGCTGCGCCCGCCCCCGTCGCCGCGAGAGAAGACGTCAAGCCGGGGATGCGGGCGGAGAGGTCCGCGGCGACCTCCTTGGCGTTGCGGCGCTTCCCGTTGATCCGCGCGGTCGCCGTGAACGTGAGCGCGATGTAGGCGTGGATCGTGGCCGATCCGACCGGGTAGGTCTCTACGACCTCTTGGAGCATTGCTCGCGCGAACAGCGGCGCGTCCGGGTCCATCGACCCCTCGACCTCACCGCGCAGGCGCGTGCCCGTGTCAGGCGCCGTCTCGACCGTCACGGAGGCCGCCTCGATGCCGGGCTCGTCTCCGAGGTTGGCGAGCCAGATGCCGTACTCCGCGACCTGGTTGTTGATCTGCTCCTGATCCACCAGCGCGGCGCCATCCGGCTCCGTCGCGAAAACCACGGTGAAGTGCTTCGTCATCGGAGTGCTGATCAGAGCGAACCGGCGGCCGTGGGAGTCCTCGTGCTCGGTGAGCTGCGACGCCGCGGCCAGCCCCGGGAGCTGGAACGTCCCCCACTTCGCGCGGCCGATCGGGCCGGAGCGGTAGATGTTCGCTCCCTTGCTCTTGGTGCGCCACCAGTTCACGCGGACCACCATCCTTCCCAGGGCTGACTGCCCGTGCTTGTCCTTGACCGAGACGGTCAGGAGGATGCCGCCGAAGATCCCGGCGACGATCAGAGCCGGCCCGAGGCCGGAGAACATGGACGCGATGATCGAGGACACGATGCCCACGAACATCACGAGGGTGGCGAGCTGCCCCAGCCCGCCGAGGCCGGCGGTCTGAGGCTTTCGCCAGTTGCCGTACGTGCGAGCCTTGATCGGTTCGGTTGCCGTGCTGGACATGGGTTAGCTCCCGCTCTCGTTGCTGCCGGTCGCCTCTTCGGTGCCGGCCTTCACGGCCTGAGCGGCGTGCTTCGCGCCCTCCGCGGCCTTCGTCGCGACGGCGATACCGGCGCCGATCGGGCCAGCCGCGGCCGCGGCGCCGCTCGCGGCTGCCCGGCCCCGGCGCCGCTCGACGCGGCAGCTCCCGCGCCGCTGGTCGCCGCGCTTCCGGCACCGGCACCTGCGCCGCTGCCGGCCGTCGCCGCCGACCCGGACGGGTCCGCGGCCGACGTCGACGCCGGAGAGCCCGGCGTCGACGTGCTGCCGGACGGTCCGTCCGTGGACGAGCTATTGCCGCCTCCACCGCCGCCGTTCCCGCCACCACCGCCTCCGTTGTTGCTGGCGCGGATCGCGCCCGTCGCGACGTCACCCGCGGCCGAGAGAGCCGCGGCGCCCAGCAACAGGCCCGCCGCTCCTCCCCCGCCGACCGAGGAGACGGCCGGGACGAGGAAGCGCATCAGCGCGGGCAGGGCCACGAGCGCGATGAGCATCAGCGCGAGGCCGGTGACGATCTGGAAGAGCCCGGTGCCGTCCGACTTGAACAGGTCCGTGCCGGTCATCCGGAAGGCGATCGCGTAGACGATCGCCGCGGCGGGCTTGTAGAGGATGAAGGCGAGAGTCCAGGCCATCGCCTTCTTGAACCACTGCCGGCCGATCTCGGTGTTCGTGAACGAGGCGGCCAGGGGGAAGATGCCCGCCAGGACGACGAGCATCGCGCCGCGGAAGACCATCACCGCGATCTGCACGTAGGTCATGAACACCGCGAGCATCCCGAGCAGGAAGAGCCCGATCAAGCCGATTCCGGAGGTCGCGGTGAGTGCGATCATCGCGAAGACGTTGGTGCCGAAGCAGTTGCTCTCGCCCTGCTGCGACACGTCGCAGTCGGTCGAGTTGTTGAGGATCCAGATCGAGAACGCATCGCCCGCTTGGGTCGCCAGGCGGATGACGACCAGCCCTGCGCCGGCCACGGCGATCAGCGTCAGGACCGATCCCGCGAGCTCGCGCAGCGGCACCGCGCGCTGCGTCCACACCATCCGGCCAGCAGCGACGAGGATCGCGAGGATCGCGAGTCCGCCGGTGTACCACTGCAACTGCCCCTGCACCCAGCCGACGACGCTCGAGGACTCGTTCAGGTGCATCGCCAGAGGGAGGAACCCTGTCACGAGCGCCGCCGCGGAGGACAACAGCAGTACGGCCAGGAGGATGACGCCGATGCGGCCCATGTGAGCTTCGCCGTCCCCGTGCCGACGACGGCTCGCCATCATCACGCCCGCGACGATCAGGGACATGACTGCCAGGCCCGCAGAGACCCACGTCACGTAGCCGAGGATCGTCTCGAACGCCTCCGGTAGCGGCGGAGTGCCGCCACCGTTGACGCCGCCGCCCTGGTCCACGACCGTGACCGGGGAGGGCACGTTCATCCAGACGGTGCCAAGAGAGGCGATCGCCTTGCCGTAGCCCTCCAAGATGTTGTTGACGAACTGCTGCAAGGCATCGTTCGACGCCTTCGAGACGACGTTGCCGACAGCGACGCCGGTCCAGCAGGGAACGTCGATGGGGAGGCACGCCTCTCCACCGCCGGTTGTGGCGGTTGCGATCACTGGACACCCGCCCAGACGATGTAGCCGCCGAGGTTCTGCAGCGTGGTGGGGCGGAAGGGCGGCTGTCCTTCGTCGGTGACGACGAGCTTCCAGTCGCCGTCGATCCACTTCACCGCGGACGGGAAGCTGATCAGCGAGCCCGTGTTCAGCTCGAATGCGGTGTCGATCGTTGCGTTCTCTCCGTCGTAGGACAGCACCTTGAATCCCGCGATCTGCACGCTGGTGCCGGTGTTGCTCTGCTGTGTATCGGCGGCGATAGCGGCATCGCGTCCAGGTCCCGGTGCCGTGAGCTGTTCCACTGCGAGCGGTGCGAGCCGAGCGTCCGATCCCATGGCCCACAGGTTCGAGACAGCGAAGAGAGCGCCCTCGACGGTGTGCGAGTAGCACGTGCGCACTCCGTCACTGTCGGTTTCCCCAGGGCCGGCCTCGGCGGAGCTGGGAGCGGCCATGGTGCCGACGATGGTCCACTCGGTCGTCGGCGGTGCGGTGAGGGTGCCGCTCTCCTCGTAGCCGGAGAGCCCGCACACGCTCTCGGCATCGGCGGAGACGGTGGAGGAAGGGGTAGGAGTGCCGGGGGTGGCGGCGGTGGTGTCGCCTCCCCCGGGTCCCAGGGACGTCACGCCGAGCACGATGCCTGCGAGGGCGAGTGCTGCGACGACGCTCGCTCCGATGATGAAGCCCTTCGTGGTGAACGGGTTACGCGGTTCGGAGTCGTTCATGACGTCCCTTGCCTTCCTGTTGGTGATGTCGGTTTCCCGGGGACGCTAGGCGCCCATCAGGAAGCCGACGATCGTGAACGCGGCGGACACGATGATCACGCCGACGAGGAGTCGTCCGAGCCAGCCGCCGATTTCTCCGCCTTCGCCGCGGCGGGCGGAGACGGTCATGGTGACGCCGAGGATGATCAGGCCGACGACGGCGACGCCGAGGCCGACCCACTTGGCCCAGCCCATGACGGTGGTGAAGGCCTCGAATCCGGGGGGCATGCCGCCGGGGCCCGGGTCGGGGACGACGGCGCCGAGCGCACCTGCGGTGGTGAGGATGTCGGCCGCTGCCGAGATGAGGACAGACATGGTGTGTGCTCCGTTTCGTGGTGGGTGGTGCGGGGGTGATCGGCGCCGCGGGTGCGACGTCGAGAGGGTCCGGTTATCCGGTGGTGAGGGGGCCGTCGGCGTAGGCGACGTCGAAGTGCAGGTGGTTCGGGGTGTCACCGAACTGGGTGATGTGCTGATACGTGGTCGAGCGGCACTGGATCTGGCCGGCGCGAGAGCCCTGGGGCACCTGCGGGTCTAAGACCGTCAGCAGTTGCAGGGCGTTCGCGTCGCAGCCGGTGGTGGCCGTGCCGTCGAAGGAGAAGAAGTCGACCGCGTTCCCGCCACCGTTCATCCAGTGAGAAGAGCCGGTGCCGGCGCCCAGCAGTGACCCGGTGCAATGTCGGTTGAGGTCGGAGACCCCTACCTTCCCGAACGTATTCAGCGCGATGGTGATGATCTGGAGGATCCGCATGTCGATGCCGCAGTTCTCCTTGGCGGTCCCGGCGGCCATGTCGCGGATCTGCTGCGCGTACCTGTCCTCGAGCAGACGCAGGCGCCCCTCGTCCATCGCCGTCACGAGTGCGGCTGCGAGGGCCTGCGCGTCTCCGGACACGGCGACGCATCCACCGATCGGTGCAGCCGTCGCAGGTGCGGTGCTGGCCGGCGTCGACGGAAGCTCGACCGGTGCAGCGGTCGTCGCGGGGGTTGTCGTGCTGCTGCCGAGGCTGCCCAGGTAGGTCATGATCGCCACGGCGTCGGCGCGGTACTTCGTGTAGTGGTTCGGGTCGGCGTTGCGCTGGACCTTGTTGATCGCGATGGAGGGCTCCATCGCCTGCCAACCCTCGACCGCGACGAGGCGGTCGTAGAAGAAGCCCGCCGAGGTCGTCGGGTCCATGCGCTGCTCGACGGTGCCCCAGCTCGACTGCTGCTGGAACAGGCCAATCGAGTCAGCGACCGACCCGTCCGGGTTGATCGCACCGTCCCCGTAGCCGATGTTCACCAGGGAGGACTCCCCGATCGCCGTCTGCACGCCGAGTGTCTGCCCGTCCGCGCCGAGCCCCTTCGCCGCTCCCGCGTTCACGATCAGTGCAGCGTTCACCAGCTGGTCGTGCCCGTAGGCGCCGACCCGCGCATCCGCAGGGATCGCGGACACGTTCACCGGCCCCCCGCCGGGCAGGCAGGATGCTGCAGCGTCCTCAGCAGCGCCGAAGAACAGCAGCCACAGCAGTAGCGCGATCGCGAGAAGCGGTGCCAGGACCGCTGCAAAAACCCCCATTCCCCCCTTCACCACCGGATTACTCCGAGCCCAAGGGGATGATCCGTTCAACGGCCCAGGGAGTGCTCTCCGCGGGGCGGTGGACGTACACGGAGTACTCCCCCGCGTCGGTAGGAACGAGAATGCGCATCGTGAACGCACCGTCACCGTCTCGAACTGTTGCAGCGCCCGTGAGGCTCGTGCAGGGCACGTTCGCCGGGTCGACCGTTTCGTAGGCGACGGCCGCCTGCTGCGAGAGCACCGGATACAGCTCGTTGATCCAGGTGTCGTAGTCGAGTCCAGGCCGGCAGTACAGCGACGTCGCTCGCGTCGCGAGTGCCGTCGTGTCCGCTTCTGCGGAGTGGTCAGCGGGAACGTCGTGATCGTGGGGCGCCGACTCGTCGTGATCGCCGCCTATCGGCGTCTCCGGTGTCGACGTCGGAGCGTTCACCGCTGACAAGGTTGGGGTCGTCCCCGTCGACGCGGGCGCGTTCGGGTCAGCCGCGTCGACGGGGGTAGGTGCGATGGTGCAGCCCGACAGCGCCAGTACCGAGACGAGCCCGAGGACGGCCCCCGCCGTCGCACGCGAATTCAGGCTCAGTCGGACCATCGGCTGCCGCTCCCATCGCTGTGGGCGCGGCGCGGGAGGGTCCCCTGCTGTCGGCCTACAGGAGTGAGCTTAACAGGTCCTAGCCATGCCTAGGATGCCTTCTGGGCATGCCTAGCAAACACTTTTGAAATTAATCGACGGAGGGTGCCCGTTCGGTTCCCTGAGCTGCCTCGTCCAGAATCGCTGTCAGTTTCGCCAACGTCTCCGGGGACACCTCACCGAGCTTGCGCGCAGCGAACAGACGCACGGCACCGAGACGTTCCGCGCGCACGAACTGCAACGCAGCCTCCACCTTCGCCGGGATCTCGTCGTTGTCCGACCCGATCAGGTAGCTCGGGTCGACCTCGAAGAACTCCGCGATGCCGCTCAGTAGCTTCGTGTCGTTGACGACGTAGCGGTTGCCGCTCGTCATGTACGTCCAGCGCGCGCGGCTCAGCTTGATGCCGCGTGCCTCTAGGAACGTGGCGAGAGCGCGATAGCTCGTCGGCTTGCCGTCGTCCGCAACGATGACGTCCATGAGCAGATTCAGCTTACGAGCGAGCTCTGCTCTCTCGTGCCGCTGCTCTGGCGAGTACCAGTCGGTGTCGCTCATCACGCTCGCCCTACGCTCAGAAGCCCGCTGATGCCAGCGTGCTCGCGCTGCGGAGTCCGTTCGGTGGTGCCACCGAGCGTCCGCGCAATCTCGTTTATGGGTTCGCGCTCCGCGCTCGTCGGAACGAATTTTCCCGCTCTTTCGCAGTCGAGCATCTCTTTCCACCTTCGATAGAGGACGTGCTCGACTTCCAGGGTGAAGATCGAGCTCGCCAGTCCCGCACTACCCGTCATTGTCAGCTCGGGTGCCGACTTGATGGCCCGGCGCCAGACCGGAGTGGCCCGAACCAGTAGTAGACGCATCCACAGGTGATCTACGAGGGTCTCCGCGGATGCGACGGCCACTCCTAACCCTGTACAGGCGATCATCGTACCGACGAGCCATGCGCCGACAACATCGCCGTTCGGGCCGAGGAAGAACCCCGGATCCCCCACTACGCGGTACGCGCTTGTTGCCAGGTTCTCCGCGAGCCACAGCAGGTCGAGGGCCGCTGCGACGCCGATCAGCGCCAGCCCCCAGCGTGTCGCCCGGATCGAATGCGCCCGCCACTCGGCTCCCACGGTGAGGATCACGTGGACGGAGAAAGCACCGATGCAGATAGGCATCACGTTCCAGAACAGCTCGCGGCCGATCTCCCCGCCGTACGCAGACAGGTAAGTGTCGGTGATCGGCCAAGAGCTGAGAACGAAGAGAAGGCTCTGTAGGGCGACCATCGCCACGACCACTGCTGCGACGAGCGCTTCCCAAGGGGTTCCGCGCCCTCGCGTCGCTCGGATCACCATCACCTCGAGGCACCCCAGAGCCATGATGACGAGTGCTCGGTAGATCAGGTTCGTAGTGTTCGATCCGCCGAGCCAGGTGTCAACAGAGTCGTAGACAACGTCGACCTGCAAGGTGCAGGCGATGGTCCACAGCACGACGCCCGACGGCAGCATGGAGCGCTTCTCGCGCATCTTCTTCCGAAGGGTCGAAGCAGCGGCCACCCAGGTGACCGCGATCGTCGCGGCGTCGATAAAGCTCATCCGGCCAAGCCACGTCGCAACGCTCGTTGCGGCGTCGACAACGCTCATCCGGCGAAGACTTGCTCGAACTTGAAGTCGCGATTCGCGTGCCGTCGACGCCCACGAAGGATGCGCAGCACCAGCAGATCCCCGATCGCCTCAGCCCGCGCTTCGCGCTCGTTCGTGAGGTCGTCGATGCCGTGGAATGCGTAGGGGACCACTCTGCCCGGGTTGAGCACAGATGCGAGGAACTCCTGCACACGCGGATCGTCACCGAGCCTAGTTTCGGCGCCAGGCGTCTCAGCCAGCATGTGACCGAGTTCGTGACCAGCGATGAAGAGCTGCACTTCGGTCTTCGCGTCAGCCGGAACATGCACTGTGTCGATGCGAGTTGTCGGATCGCCGGTCCACGCGCCACACACTCGCTCGCCGTTGAGGCGAGGGTCCTGCTTGAAACGGATCTTTGTCCCTCGGTACCGCTCGACGTGCTTCACCAGCTCCTCGAAGCTCACTGCCTCCGGGATGCCACGATCCCTGACGAGCTGCTGGACCTCTGCTCTGCGCTGCCGGTGGTTCATCTGACACTCCCCGCTTGGTTCGTCGCTCATCACGTCTCGGTAACGAGCAAGCTGCAACTTTATAGCCATGCCTAGGTCAACGGTGGAGTTGACCGAAGCCTGGAAGCTCGCCGCCATAGACTTCTGCCCCATGACACACGAGACCGCCGACAATCACTGGGACGTCGTCGTCGTCGGTGCAGGGCCGGCAGGCGCCAGCGCAGCACGCGTCGCCGCCGATCATGGAGCACGGGTGCTCCTCCTCGACAAGGCCCGCTTTCCTCGCTACAAGACATGCGGAGGCGGTCTCATCGGGGTCTCCCGCAACTACCTCGCGCCGGGTGTCTCCTACGACTTCGACCGCCGCATCGGCGCAGTCGGGTTCTCACGACACATGGGCCGCATCACTCGACGTTCTGGCCCGGACGCCGCGCTCGTGATGGTCCAGCGGGAGACGTTCGACCAGCAGAACGTCGATGCCGCCATTGCGGCCGGCGCCGAGTTCCGTGATGGTGTCAATGTCCGCTCGATCAGCGAGGCGGACAGCCTCGTCACGCTCACATCGGACAAGGGCACTTTCACGGCCAACATAGTTGTCGGCGCAGACGGCTCCGGCGGTCGAATCGGCCGATACGTGGGGGTCGAGATTGAACAGGCCGACCTCGGCCTCGAAGCTGAAATCCCGATGCCCAAGGGCGAGCACTGGCGCAACACCGCTCTGCTCGACTGGGGTCCTCGCCCGGGCACCTACGCCTGGGTGTTCCCCAAAAAGGACTCCCTCACGGTCGGCGTCATCGAGGCCAAAGGCACTGCTCCGCACACCCGCGAGTACCTCAACCAGTGGCTCTCTCGGCTCGGCATGGCGACCACTCCCCCGCTGCACGAGAGCGGGCACCTGACTCAATGGCGCAAGGTGGGAACGCCGTCCTACCGTGGTCACGTCCTCGTGGCCGGAGAGACGGCAGGTCTCCTCGAGCCGTGGACTCGGGAAGGCATCAGCTTTGCTCTGCGCTCCGGGACCTGGGCCGGCACAGCGGCCGCGGCCGCAGCGGCCGGCGACGGTGCTGCCCTGGCCGACTACTCCGTGCAGATCACCCGAGAGCTCGAACCGGAGATCAGTGCAGGATCGTCGCTTCTCCGTTTCTTCGAGAAGCGCTCCGCGCTCGTCCACCTCGTCACCGCTCACTCGAGACTCGGAGCCAACTACTTTTTCCGGTTCTGCAACGGCGAGACGAGCCTTGCGCGCGCGTTCCGCCACGGCTTGTTACGCCGAGCCGTGGCGCTTCTTTCGCGCGGATAGCTGTGTGTCGGGCCGCTCACCGCGCCGGCTGAGGCCACCACCATGAGGCACTGAGCCAAATTGGGGCGGAGCGACCGCCCAACCTGCGCTCTCACACGGGCTCCTCGGTGGTCGTGGGCGTGGCATCCGTGCGTCAGCTGTTTCGCTAGATCCCCGAGGCTAGGCATGGCTAGAATCGTCCGTGCGCGCCGAACGAGGTCGCGTGAGCGAGCCGGGAGGGGAGTCTTGATGCGACACGCCCTCGTCAATCCTTTCGGTTCCCGGAACTTCGGTGTTAATGGGTCCATGGCAAGCGCGAAGATCGGACGACCGTCGAAGGGCGATCGCGACACGATGAAGGTGCGTCCACCGATGACCGTCGGTGCACGTATCCGGGCAGAAGCTGACCGCAGGGGGATTCCGTACGGGGATCTTGCCGCGGCGTACCTGTGCCATGCCCTTGGCGCGCCTGAACTTGCCCCGGTTGAGATCGCCCCGGATCACGACTACGAGCAGCAGGAGTGGCCGATCGCCCAAGTCGCTTAAACGAAAAGGGCCCGCCGTTAGGCGGGCCCATCAAGTTCCGTAGCTCAAACCCTCACAGCTGCCAGGCCCAGAGGTTCGAGCTAGTTCCAACAGCGATCCGGTTACCAGCCGGCCCTCTGTTGTACCCACCCCCGCGAGGAGGAGGTGACCTCATAATACCCAATTTTGCCGAATCTGCACCAACAGGCCCGGCGCGCCAAATCACGCCGACGATGGCGGGCGAGGCATGGTCATTGTCGCGTCGGCTGAGCCCGCGTGACCACGTGCGGACGATGCGCCGAGACGCCTACGGGCGCCTGCCTGAGAACTCCTACCCAGCCGGGTTCCTCGTCTCCCCTGTCGCGCCAACCGCACCCTGGGCGATCTACCTCGCAGATCACGCCGGCTTGTTCCGGCTGCTGTGCTTCGACTTCGACGGTAAGGACTCCCACGGCGTCGACGCGGACCTCATGGAGCAGGCTGCGGACGACTGTGACGCTCTCTCCGCCGTTCTGGACGCGCACCAGGTCGCTCATCTCGTGTGCCAGTCTTCTGGGACCGGCGGCCGGCACCTGTGGATCGCACTCGCTGAGGGTGCTCCGGCCGAGTTGGTGGCTCGGCTGGCGATCGCCGCGCGCGCGAACTTCCGCACGCTGGATCACGGGATGCTCTGCAACCCCCGCACCGGCGCCGCTCGGCCGCCGCTGTCCCCGCATCGCGACGGCAGCTTCTCGAGCGTGCTCCGGGGTCGCGCGGAGGAGCTGCTGGATGCGACCGTCACCGCGGCCGCCATCGAGGCCGTGACCACTGCGCTGCAAGCGTCCCGCCCGCCCCGGTCCGTCGACGCCGCTCCCCCGGTCGCCGCGACCACTGCGCATCGGGCGCACCGCCAGCTCAGCGCGGCCGGCGCTGGGCACATGGCGGCCGCGGGTGGCGGTGCGAATCCGTCGTGGACGGCGTTCATGTGTCTGCTCTCCGCCGCTCACGCCGGCTGGTCCCTGACCGACGTCGAGCACGCTGCTCGGACCGCTCCCGGGATGGAGCACTACCGGACCAAGAACACCGGCCGCGGCCATCGCCGCCCGCGCTCGCGCGACGAAGCGGCCGAGCGCCTGACACGGCAGTGGGAGAAGGCGCTCCAGTACGCGGCACTGCACGCCGTTCTCCCGGCCGAGCGCGAGCCGGGCGACCTGGTGGAGCTGGAGAGCATCGTCGGCGCCGTCAGCGCCCTCCTCGAGCGGTTCCGGGTGAGCCCGGGCCGGTGGGGTCGGAGTGAGCGGGCGACATCGGAGAAGACGATCCTCACCGCGCTGGCCTACCTCACCCTGCACACCGGCAAGCGCACCGTCGCCGCGTCCATCCGCGACCTCGCCCTCCTCGCAGGCCTGGGCCGCACCACCGCGGCCAGCGCCCTGCGGACTCTCCGCGAAGACGGCTACGTGCAGCTCGCCGTCCGCGCGGACGGCTCGAACGCCAGCGAATGGCGACTGTCCGAGCACTTCTCCACAGGCTCACTGCAAGGTCCGGTCACAACCACTAATAACCCCCGCCCCCCCGGTCCGATCTTCACCGAACGAACCATGCTCCTCACCATGCTCGAAGCCGACCTCACCGACACCCGGCACGACCTCTTCACCCGCGCCGGCCTGGGACACCTGGCAGGAAAGACCTACGCTCTGCTGCGTCGCGAAGGGACCCTCGCCCTCGACGCCGCCGCCACGCTGCTCGGAGTCAGTACTCGCACCGCCGCCACTGCTCTCTCCCGCCTACGCACACACCGGCTGATCATCAAGCACACGACCGGGTGGACCCGCGCTAAGCGCGACCTCCGCACTGCCGCAGCTCGCATCCTCGGCGTCGACGGAGCCCTCGCAGATCGAGCCCACCGCTACGACGTCGAGCGCGAGGTCTGGGCCTGGTGGCAAGCCGAACTGACCCACCGCTCCTCCTCCCCCAGGCAACGCCCACGACGCCGACACGTGTCGAGCCGACCCTTGTTCGAGGACACCACTCCCGGTGAGCGCGTCTGGCCGCTCTACCCCCGCGACGCCGCCGGCCGCGGCGATCACCGCGAGGCGCTGCACTGGGGACGCACCGGCATGCTCGCTCCCGGATCACTCTGGTGGTCCTCCACCGCTGCCTAGCCCCGACGCTGACCCTCGAGGTCGACGCGGATCCCCGACGAGCTCGACGCGCCCGAGACGGCTCCGCCGACCGGCCGAACGACAGGCGCACACGAGCGCTGTCGGACCCTCCGACCTACACTCGAATTCCATCGAACATATGTTCGAACGCGTCAGGAGGTATCGAGATGACTGTGACGATCGTGGAGCGGATCTCGACTCCGGCTCTGGACGCCGTGGCGATCGCGTTCCTCGTCGCCGGCGACGCGGTAGCCGCTGGGTTCCCCTCCCCCGCGCAGGACTACTTCGACGGCTCCCTCGACCTCAACGACCACCTGATCCGCGACAAGACCTCCACCTTCATCGTCCGCGTCTCCGGGGAGAGCATGATCGGCGCCGGCATCAGCGACGGCGACGAGCTCGTGGTCGACCGCTCCCTCTCCCCCAAGGACGGCAACGTCGTCGTCGCGATCCTCGACGGCGAACTCACCGTCAAGCGCCTCGAACTCTCCCCCGGCGGCGTCATCCTGCGCGCCGAGAACTCCGAGTACCCGCCGATCCTCGTCCCCGAGCTCAGCGACCTCCAGGTGTGGGGCGTCGTCACCGTCTGCCTCCACCACCTCCACCGTGCGCTCTGAACAGCGCAGAGGCCTGGTCGACGTCAACAGCTTCTACGTCTCCTGCGAGCGACTGTTCGACCCGAAGCTGCACGGCCGGCCCGTGGTTGTCCTCTCCAACAACGACGGATGCGTGGTCGCCCGCTCCGACGAGGTGAAGAAGCTCGGCATCGAGAACGGCACGCCCTGGTTCAAGATCGAACCTCTCAACCGATCCGGCCGCCTGCCGGAAGTGGTCGCCCGAACCAGCAACTACGAGCTGTACGGGGAGCTGTCTACCCGTGTGATGGAGCTACTCAGTGGTTACTCCGCCGAGCAGCTCGACGCGCTGATGGTCTCGCAGCACGTCACAGAGCTGTAGGGCGTCGCCGGCCGTACCGCAAAGCGGCTCGCGGAGCTGTCCATCTAACATGATCCGGGAGCTCCGGGACGCGAATCCGGCGCTGATCAGGATGAAGTTCTCCGTGGTGCTACAGCGCTCCGTCTACGAGTTGCGGCGTCGACTGCATCCCCCTCGAGGCGGCGCCGACGTTGCACGATCAGCTCATCCTCTCCCGCTCGTTCGTCACTCCGATGACGACGATCGCGGACATGGAGCAGGTGCTCTCCGCCTACGCACAGCGCGCCGCCCACCACCCGTGCATGCAGGGATCGGTGACGAATACGATGAGCGTGTTCGCGTCGACGTCGCCGTTCGCGGACGGGCTGTACGAGTCCGCGAGCGACCTGGCCAGCTTCCCAGTACCGACCGACGACCCGGTGGCGCTCGTCAAGGCCGCGATCGGTACGCCGCGGCCGCGGCCGCGCGGGAGAACGCGGAACGTTCGAGCCGGCCTCAGCAACCTCTCCCCCACGAACTTCCAGGTCTTACTCGACGTCTTCGATACCGCCTTCGACACCAGTGGCTTCGGCGACACCATCGACGCCGTGACCAAGCGCCACGGCCGCTCTGCCGTCGGGCCTCGGAACCGTACGGATCCGCAAGGGACCCGTCTAGACGATGAAGCGCGGCCCCTTGTCCGCCCGCGCCATGCCCCACTGGTCAGAGCTGGCGACAGCACTCGCTCGTCCACAGTTGTCGATTTACTGCCTGCCTGCCTGCCTGCCTGCCTGTAGTCATGAATGAGGGTTTTCATGCATGCATGAAATGTAGATTGCATGATGCATGGCAGGAAAGCTGGCATGCGTGTATGATGAACAGCATGCAGGTAGTCATGGTGTACAGCGAATCAGGCGGGGTCAGCAAGACCACGACGGCCGTCTCCCTGGCGATGGTCGCCGCGACGAGGGGGAAGCGGGTTCTGCTCATCGACCTCGACCCACGCGCAGCGACGACGAAGTGGCTCAATGTTGTGCCGACGGGGGAGGGCTTGCATGTGGGGGCAATCCTCGGAGACCCTGATCCGGAGGGTTGGGCTCAAGACCTGGCCGTCAGCAGCTCGTGGAATGATAACTTGCGCGTAATTCCTTCCGCTCGATCGGTTTCTAATCGTGAAGCCGACCGAGCTGATCACGCCGAGATCAGGTTGAAAGTATCTTTGTTGGGCCTTAACGCGGACCTTGTCGTTATCGATTGTCCCAATCGGCAAGGCGGGCCTTTGACGCTTGCGGCGCTGAACGCGGCAGATACGGTCGTCTACGCGGCGACGCCCAGCGGAGACGGCGTCGACGGGGTGGAGGGGGCTCGCAGAACGATCGAGCAGTTTCGCATCAACCGCCGTCGTCTCGGCGCTCCTGCTTCGATCACCGAGGCCGGAATCGTAGTTGGTGGCGTAAAAGAGACAATCATGAGCCGACCTGCGGTGGCGAGCATCGAAGAGCTGCGGGCTACTGGCCTCTTGCTTACTCCACTTGTTCCTGACCGCGCGATCGTCCCAGAAGTGCGATTGGTTGGGGAATGGTACGGCAACTATCGAAAGGGAGCCCCAGTCCTTGCTGCGTACACCGAGATCGTGGAGCAGGTAATCCGATGAGCGAGATCGAGGATCGACCGGCGTCACTGCAGCGCCGTCGTCCGACGCCAGCGCCCGACGAATCGATCGACCCTGTCGACTACCAGACCAAGCCTGCTCCTGCTGTTTCGAACGCCGCCGCGTCTACGAGGGATTTACGGAACCTGGATCGACCTCCGGTGATGGCATCGCCGTCCTTCGAGCCGCCCGCCCCCTTGCCGTCTCGACGAGGTAGGCCGCGGGGGAGGGAGCTGACCGTGCCGTTCTCCACTCGTATCTCTCAGGACATCTCCGAGCTCATCGACGCAGCATCGGATGAGCAGGGACTGACGCAACGGTCGGTAATCGAGATTGCGGTTCGCGAGTATTGGGGCGTTCGAGCCCGCGACGGTCAACGAGAATCTTGAAACTGGCATTCCAAGGGTCGCTCTCGCTTCATGCCTAAGAAGTTGAATCAGTGATAACGACGCATAACAAGATGAACCGCGACGGTGCTGGTCCTGATCCCGTGGGCGTCCATGGAGTTAGGCGGGCCACTCAGTACGCAGGGGAGGGGGTCGCCTGTGGGGAACTCCCTCCTCCACGTCGTGCTACCGAGTCAGCAGGGCACTAGCGCCACCGGATCCTCAAGCCCCTTCTTCTGAGAGGTCCAGCACTTCGCAGGTGCGGTCCATCCCCGCGTCTCGTTTAACGTCGTGCGCGACTTCAGACCGGGCGCCAAGGGCCAGCTGCCTGCGGTGACACCCATGCAGTCGGTAAGAGCCATCGATGCCCCTGGGCCCGACCTGCAGTAGTGGTCAGATATGGCCTGCACGAGGCCGCCGATCTTGCTCGTCGTGGTCGTCCCACGTGGCGCCGATACCCAGATCTGGACTCCAAAGCCCATCCCCGGTGCCTCCGCAATATTTCTCGGGTAGCGCATTCCGATCGCAATCGAATTGCGGTTGCAGGTGTCCAAAAGGTCGTTGTAATCCGCGTAGGCGCCCACGCCGGCGTGACTCGCGGCACTTGAATCCGACTTATAAAGCGCCCAGTTAAAGCTGTAATTCTTTGCCCAAAACTTATCTTTGTATCCCGAAAGGCAGGCCGGCCGGGTACTCGTTGAAGCCGAATTTATCAAGTTGATTTCAAATTCGGCACCGAACCCGAGAGGCATCTGGCTGGGGTTGCTGCCGCTATGCCACCAGTAGCTCGTGAAAAAGTCCGCTCGGCCGTTGTAATTGGTGATGGACGCTTCGAAATCATTCGGCCGCCAGTCCACCGGGTCCGCCGCGGCAACCGCAGACTGCGCGACCCGCTGCTCAGAGGCCCCTGCCCCTGGCGGTTCCGCGACCTTCGCGTACTCCGGCGAGAGCGTCACTGCCGGTGCGTCGAAGGCCGGTGCGCCAGGGTCGAGGGGAGCGCTCCGCGCGCCTACCCGTTGCTGCGCCTCCTCGACCGCCACCTTCACGACGACACCCGTCACCTCAGGTTGAGTGCCAAACCGCTCCGAGAATCCCGCGAGGAACTGCTCGAGCGTCTGGTCAGGCGTAGGCGAATACTCGCCCTCGATGTCGCCGTTCTCGAACCGGAACCCCGTGACCTGAGAGGCGATCCTCGGAGCGAACTTCACCGCATCCCGCAGCGTGACCGCATGCGACAGTGGAAGCGTCACCGTGGTGTTGGTGACCTTCTGCGAATTGGTCGCCTTAGCGGCGGTGCTGCGATTCGCCGATGCGTATGCAGGACTCCCGGCCAGGATGACTGCTGTAATCACCCCCGCCGTCAGTGCGAGCGTAAGTGGTCGTCTCATCTTCTACCTTCTCCCCCTAACGCCAGCTGCTCCGCTGACGTGGTACGAATACTGCGATGTAGGCCGCAGTGGTGGCGGATGCGACCGCCGCTAGTGCGAGGACGGTTGCGATCCAGCCGGGTTCGACTACGAACCGTGCGCCGTCATCGGTCACGAAGGTGCACTCAGTACCCAGCGGGAGAAGGCTCAGACGGCTCTCGACGTCGACAACTGTGTCGGTCGCGGATACCGCTGAATTGCGGATGATGTCCACCAGGCAGTAATACTCAGGGTCCCGCGCGACGTAGAAGCCCACGGCGACGACGAGGCCGGCGACGACTGCAACGGCAAGCAGGACAACGATCAGAACCTGCCGCACGCGCTACCCCCTCGGGGCGAACGCCCGCCTGCAACCTATCCAGGCCACCTAGCCGTGTCTAGATCAGCACGGTCATCGTGCTGGAGATGGCCAGGGCATCGCGTCCGCGATTACAGCCGCTCGGGTGTCGTTGTCGATCGGGTCGTGGTCCGGGTTCGCTCTGTTGCGTACCCGACCCTAGGTGTCGTAGGCGGTTAGACCACCCGTTCCTGGGCGCGAGCTACTCTCGCGGAGCGGCGACGGAGCGCCGCCCGTCGGAGACCGCCACGGCGGCCCGGTCCGCCTGTTTTCTTCACCTCTCCGCGGTTTCAACCTATTTCGCTCCACCGGCTGCGTGCCACCGATCCCGAACGCGGTCGCTGCGCTCCCTCACATCGCTCGTGATCGGCGTCACTGCGCCGCCTCCACTCAAACGGTCTTCCCCGCCGGAGAGGCAAAGAAAAACGATCAGCCAGAGGGAGACACACCATGAGCCAGCAGCGCGGCACCCGTACCGAAGTCATCACCATGACCACCCACAGCCCCGGCGTCGATGCCATCAGCCGGACCGCCCGTCAGGTGGTCATCGTCGGCGCCGGTGGCTGCGACCTAGTGACCGAGCAGACCCCGGCCGTGCACCTGGTCACCCGCGAGGGCCGCGCGTCGCTGGCCGGGGTGACACTGCAGCACTTCGAGCCGGTCGAGCCCGTGGCCGCGGGCCGGGTCGGCTACATGGCCTCCGGCGCCTTCGTCGTCGTTCCGGTGGCGGTCGCCCGAGCGCTCGACCTGTTCCCCGCCGCTTACGCGCTGCACGACCGCAGCGAGACGCCTGCCGACTACCGCGCCAACGACTGACCCCGAGACGAGAAGGAGACAGAGCATGCTCACCATCACCCACACCCCCGACGCCGGAACCCTCATCGAGGGCACCAGCCGCGGCGACGGCACCGCCGAGATCCTGAAGGCGTCCGGCTGGCGTTGGGGCCGCACCATCGCCGCCTGGTACGTCCCGCAGTCCCGCGACCGCCTCCCGAAGTGGTCGACCATCAACCGCGCCGCGGCCGCGCTGTGCGCGGCAGGGCACGAGATCACCGTCGACGCCGACGAGAGCTTCCGCCCCGCCGCCGAGGCCGAGGTCGCGAAGATCCAGCGCCAGGCCGCCCGCGTCGACGCGCTCGACGCCAAGGCCGACCGCCGCGCCGCGCAGGCGGACGACGCGGACGAGGCCGCGCGCCGCGCCCTGCGCCGCCTCCCCGAGGGCGGCGAGCCGATCAAGATCGGCCACCACTCCGAAAACCACCACCGGAACGCGATCGCCAAGGCCGACGCCGCCTTCGGCCGCAGCGTCGAGGCCGACCGCGAGGCCACCCGCGCCCGCGCCCGCGCCGACATCGCCGCCGGGACGACCGAGACCCGCTACCTCCCGCGTACGGTCGCCCACCGCATCGACCGACTCGACACCGACGTCAGACTCCTCACCCGCCGGATCGAGGGCGGCTCGCACAACTTCGGCGGCGGCCACATCGAGACGACCGCCCCCGCCACCGGCGCGCGGCTCGACCGTCTGCGCACCGAGCGGGCGCAGCGCGAGAACGAGCGCGACTACTGGAGCACCGTCCGCGAGGCACAGGCCGCCGCCGGTGCGACCGCGATCCACAGCCGCGACACGATCGCCAAGGGCGACGCGATCGAGCACAAGTTCGGGTGGAGCACCGTGACCCGCGTGAACCCTAAGACCGTGACCGTCGCCCTCGACTGGAACGGCGGGACCCGTCCCTACTCCGTCGCCTACGCCGACATTCGGAGCCACCGCGTTACCGCCGACGTCGCAGCTAGCGCGGAGGCGGCGGCGAGCTGAACGGCGGAGGGCCGGCTTCCGGGCCGGCCCGTGAGGGGCGACCCCCTCACACTCCCCGCCATCCCGTTTCGGGGGCGCGAGCTGCACTCGCGCAGCGGCGACGGAGCGCCGCCCAAGCGTTCGGCCGGCGGTGCCGGCCGCTGATGTTCGCCCGATGGGCTCGCGTTTCGTTTCCGGGAAGCCTTCGGCGGCTCGTCCGCTTCGCTGCCTCGTAGCTACCTCCGGGCTCCGTTCAAGTGGCTGCGCCACCGGCTCTTCCGAGACTTTCGGTACGCGGTCGCTGCGCTCCCTTATTTCGCGCCGAAACTCTCTCCACCGCCGCCCTGCGGGCGCCTCTCTGGTCAAGCGGCGACGTGGATAGGCTCTGTTGAGGTGGGTTCGGTGAGTGACTTATCCGAAGAGTCGGCGTTGGGATGTGAGCCGGCCGCGCTGGATTGAAGCGTCGTTCCTGGTTGTCCCGCCGGACCCACCGCTGCGCGTAGGTGGTCGGCGACGAGGATGCGGAACACGACCGTTGCCAGGCGCCGTTTCAGGGCGCGGAGCGCTTCCTTGCTGCCCTTGCCCTCGGCGCGTTTGCGCTCGTAGAAGACTCGGCCGGGGCTGGTTTTCATGCTGACCTGGGTGAGCGCGATCACGTGGAGGGCGTAGTTCAGTTGCCGGTCGCCGCTTCGGGAGAGGCGGTGCCGCACGACGTCGCCTGAAGACACCTCGCGAGGTGCGACGCCGGCATAAGCGGCGAAGTGGGCCTCGGTAGCGAATCGGGTGACGGGGCCGGTGCGGGCGAGGATCTTCCCCGCGGTGAGCTGCCCGATCCCGGGAACAACGGTGAGGGTGGACTCCGTCGCATTGACCCGCTCGAGGATGTGTCCAGTCGCGGTGGAGATCCGCTTGTCGAGACGGCGGATCTCCGCGACGAGGTCGACCGCGATGAGCCGGCGTGTTGTGGTCATGCTCTCGGTCGAGCGGACTCGGCGCAGCAGGGCAGCCGCTATGTCTGCGGTCAGCCTGCGAGGCGCTCCTCCGACGACCAGCAACGTCATGATGGCGTGGAGCCGGTTGATGGTCTGGGTACGGGTGCGCACGAGGTCGTCGCGATGCTCGGTGAGCAGCTTCAGCTCCGTGGAGGCCGCGTCGACCTGCACGGTTCGCAGCTTGCTGGACGTCGTGGCGGCGACCGCGACCGAGAGGGCGTCGTCCTCGTCGGTCTTCCGGCTGTGGCCGGTGGAGAGGACCCGCACTCGTGCGGCGAGTTTCGCGGGGACGTCCCATGCGGTGACTCCGTCCTCGGTCAGCATCGCCGCCAGTGGTGCTCCGAGACCATAGGCGCCCTCAATCGCCCAGACAGGCTCGGGGAAACGGGCCGCGAACCGCCGGAGTTGCCGGTAGCCGGCGCTCGTTACCGGCGCCCGCACGGCGCCGATCCGTTCACCGCGAGGGCCGACAGCTACCGCTGTCCAGCTCTCTTTGTGCGGGTCGATACCAATGATCGTCGTCGACATGTCGTGCCCTCCAGCTCAGTCCATTCAATGGGTTTGGCGGAGGGCAAACCAGCTTCCAGAACGCATCCAGGCCTCTCTCGAGCCACGCCGCCAAGAGATCGTGGATGGCCCGCGCGCCCGCAGGAAGCCAGGCCACAAGAGCCGACAGGTTGCACTAGAGCGAGACCATCCACGATCTGAGGACCACGGGCTGCAGACCCGTCATCCCTGCCCCCATTGAACAAGCTGGTTGCACTGCGCCCTCCGGTTGCTAAGGCGGAGAACCGCCTTCCTTACCGTTATTTCCGTGGATCCGGGGCAGTTGTAGGCTCCGGAACGCGCCAGGGGTCCCGGGTATGGCTGACCGCCTTCAGCCGACTGATGGCACGCCGTGATTAGCCGCCCGGGACCCCGCAACGGCAGGACCGCTCATTGAGAAACGCGACCAGATCGCCCCGTAAGGACATGCCGGCAAGGTCGTTCACGGCGCACCGCACCCTCAACGGAAGGACCCTGCGTACCCCAACTCTGGGCCGGTATCGACGCCGGCAAGACCGAACACCACTGCGTCGTCATCGACGCCAACGGAACCAAGCTGCTCTCCCAACGGTTCAAGAACCGAGAAACGGCGATCCTGACCCTGATGGGAGACGTCGCCTCCCTGCCAGGCGGCACCGACGTCGCCTGGGCAACGGATCTCAACCACGGCGGGACAGGGCTGCTGCAGACGCTCCTGCACTCGCATGCGCAGCCGCTGTTCTACATCTCAGGCCGCGTCGTGCATCACGCCTCGGGCGCCTACCGCGGCGAAGCCAAAACAGACGCGAAGGACGCGGTCATCATCGCCGACCAAGCGCGGACCCGGCGAGACGTGACGCTGATGCGCCAGGCCGACGAGGTCACGGCGGAACTGCGCCTGCTCTCGGCGCGACGAGAAGACCTGGTGCACGATCGCACCCGCGCCGTGAATCGCCTGCGCGCCATCCTGGTCCACTACTTTCCGTCGCTCGAGGGGGCATTCAACTACGCGACGACCAGGGGACCTCTGGTGCTGCTCACCCGGTACGCGACCCCCGGTGCGATCCGGCGCATGGGGGAGAGCCGGCTGGCGGCGTGGTTGAAGGGACAGGGCTGCTGGAAATCCGCGGCGGTCGCGAAGACGGCGGTGGAAGCCGCGCGCGAGCAGACATCGGTCGTCGTGGGGGAGGGGGCAGCGGCTCGGCTGGTGAGCCGGTCCGCGCGTGATCTCCTCCGCATCCGCGACGAGGTCGCCGAGCTCGACGGGGAGATCGAAGCCGCTTTGCAGGACAGCAGATCCGCGGATCTTCTGGTGTCGATTCCTGGGTTCGGGCGCAGGCTCGCCGCGGATTTCCTTGCCGCGACCGGTACTGACCTCGCCGCGTTCGATACGCCGGACCGGCTGGCCAGCTTCGCCGGTCTCGCCCCGGTGCCGCGTGACTCCGGGAAGATCTCCGGCAACCATCACCGGCCACGGCGATACGACCGGCGACTGTTGAACGCCTGCTTCCAGGCGGCGTTCATCGCGTCAAGGAACTGCCCGGTCTCGCGCTCGTTCTACGAACGGAAACGCCAGGAGGGGAAGTCGCACAAGTAGGCGCTGATCGCTCTCGCTCGGCGCCGCATCAACGTCATCTGGGCGATCTTCCGCGACCAGACGACCTACAACCCCACCCCGACCCGGCCGAACGATCCCGTCACCCCGCTTCGGCGGCACGGTCCCGAGTCGCCATCGAGGAGCAGATCCGCCATCGCCCTCGCGGCGGCCTGACGCGGCTAGGTGAGGAGTTCGGCCTGGATCCGGGCGGCGACAGCCTCGTCGAGGGGTCGGACGTTCTCGGCGCGAGGTGGCGATCGGCCGATCCTCTCAGTGCTCGTGGCGGTGGTGGCTGTCCGGGTAGTGCTCGTGGGTGTGGGTGATTGCCTCGTGAGTGTGGACGTGCCGGTGCCGGGTGCCGGCGGGGACGGGCTCGTCGTGTTCGTGCTGGTGGTGCTCGTCCCGGTCGTCGTGGGTGTGCCAGTGGTCGTGGGTGAGCGGCTCGTGGGTGTGCTCGTGCTCGTGGCGCTCGGTGAGGTGCAGTCCGATCCCGACGGCCATCAGCGCGGCGGCGACGAGGAGCGGTGCGGTCACCGGTTCGCCGAGGACGACGGCGAGGACGGCGCCGAAGAACGGGGCGACGGAGTAGTAGGCGCCCGCCCGGGCGGTGCCCACGTGCCGGAGGGCGACGATGAAGAGCACGAGGCTCACCCCGTAGGCGAAGAAGCCGACGGTCATCGCGGCCGCGATGTTGCCGAGGGCGGGCAGCTGCGCCCCGAGGGCGAAGGCGAGGACGAGGTTGACTGGACCGGCGACGCCGCCCTTGACCGCGGCGAGCCAGGTCGCGTCGGTGAGGGCGACCTTCCGGGTGAGGTTGTTGTCGATGCCCCAGCACAGGCAGGCGCCGAGGATCGCCAGCGCCGGCCAGGGGCTGCCGAACGCGATCCCCGCGGGCACGGTGAGCACGACGGCGCCCGCGACGATGGCGAGCATGCCGACGGCGATGCGCCGGTCGACGTTCTCGCGGAAGACGAACCAGGCCAGCAGCGCGGTCGCGACTCCCTCCGCGTTCAGCAGCAGCGACGCTCCCGAGGCGGGCGTGTTCACGAGGCCGACGAGCAGCAGGACGGGGCCGAGGATCCCGCCGAAGAGGATCGCGCCGCCGAGCGGTGCGTACTCGCCGCGCTCGAGGCGCACGCGCGGGGAGCGGCGGACCAGGCGCAGGAGGCCCAGCCCGATCCCGGAGCCGCAATAGAGGAGTCCCGCGAGCAGCCAGGGGCTGACGGAGTCGAGCAGGAGCTTCGCCGCGGGCGTTCCCGCGCCGAACAGGACCGCGGAGAGCAGCGCCGCCTGCACTCCCCGGCTACGCAGTGCGGTCCGCATCGGACGCCTCCCCGTGGTGGTGGGCGGGAGTGCCGCCGAGCTGGTGCTCGGCCTGGAAGATCGCGTCGGCCACGAGCTGCCGGGCGTGCTCGTTCATGAGGCGGTAGAACACCCGCGTCCCCTCCTGACGGGTCGAGACCACCCGCGCCAGCCGCAGCTTCGCGAGATGCTGCGACACCGCCGCGGGCGACTTCCCGACCCGCTCGGCCAGGTCGTTCACCGCGAGCTCGCCGTCGGCGAGGGCGAGCACGATCCGCACCCGCGTCGCGTCGGCCAGCATCGAGAACACCTCGACCGCGAGTTCGACGTACGGGCTCTCGACGTGCCGCCCGCACCTACTGTCTGCATCCATGCGCAGATTCTTTCAGATGAGGAGTGGTCAGGGGAACACGGCTGCAGTGTCCGGTCGGTAACCCGAATACGGACCAGGCACTGCAGCCGCGATCACTGACGTCGCGGCAAGGGCGACATCAGTGAACGTCTGTGGGCCGCGCTGGTGCGGGAGTCGATCATCCGAGGGTGACGCCGCGGGCTCGCATGAACGGTTCGGGATCGACGCGTGCGCCGCCGGTGCGGGTTTCGTAGTGGGAGTGGCAGCCGGTGGACGCTCCGGTGGTGCCGACGAGGGCGATGATCTGGCCTGCGGTGACGGTCTGTCCCGCGTCGACGAGGAGGGTGGAGTTGTGGGCGTAGCCGGTCTGGATCCCGTTGCCGTGATCGAGAAGGACCCAGTTGCCGTAGCTGCCGAACGCGCCCGAGTAGGAGACGGTGCCGCTGGAGGCGGCGGCGACGGGGGCCCCGCAGCTGGCGACGATGTCGGTCGCGTAGTGGAAAGGGTTCACTCCGGCGACGGGCTGCTGCGGGCGGGGTCCGAAGGGGCTGCTGATGCGGCCGGAGACGGGCTTCACCCATCCTTGGGAGGAGGGGCCGGCGACCGGCGCCCCGCCGCCTGCGGGTGTGGTGCCTCCGGCTGGAGTGCTGCTGGCTGGCGCAGCGGCGCGGGCAGCTTCGGCGATTCGGGCGGCTTCGGCCTGGGCAGCGATGCGGGCGGCTTCCGCGGCTGCTCGGGCTGCTTCCGCGGCGCGGCGCGCGTCCTCGCCTGTCTGGTAGTCGGCTTCGGTCGCGGCGCGGTTCTCGGTGAGGACGGCGAGTTGGCTGCGGAGGGTGCTCTCGTAGTCCTGCTGTTCCTGCACTCGGGTGTCGGCGGCCTCGCGCGCGGCGATCGCGTCGGCGAGAGCGGCGTCCGCGGCGGCCGCGAGATCCGCGAGAGCGTCGCGGGCGATCTCTGCCTGAGCGGTGAGGGCGGTGGCGGTGTTGGAGTCGGTACGGGCGGTCGTGTAGATCGCGTCGGTCTTCTCTGTCAGCTTGGTCATCGATGCGAGCTGATCGAGCAGGCTGCCGCTGTCGGCGCTGGTCAGCAGCGCGAGAGTGAGGTTCGTGCCGCCGGCGCGGGAGAGGGTGGACGCGAGCTGACCGGCCTGCTTCCGGGACTGCTCCGCAAGGGCTTTCGCCTCATCCGCGGCGGTCTGGAGCTCGTCGGCTCGATAGGTGGCTTCGTCGAGAGTCGCCTGCGCCTTCTCGTAGTCGGCGACGCGCGCGTCCTGAGTGCTGCGCGCGGTGTCGGCGTTGTCGCGAAGCTCGGTGAGCAGCGCGGTGATCTCCCCGATCTGCGCCTGCTTACTGGTCTCGCTGGAGCGGGCCGCTTCGACGTCCTCCCAACTCGGATACTCCGCCGCCATCGCCGGAGCGGGAGCGAGGACGGCCAGCAGGACGCTGAAAGCGACCGCGGAGACCGCGAAGCGGTGGACCCTGCGGAGCGGGGTGGGGTGGTGGCGGGTCATGCGGAGGCCTCCGTCGTGCGTCGGGGTCGTCGAGCGAGGTTGAGGAGTGCGCTGGTGGTCAGGGCGGTGACGGTGGCGGCGATGAGGGCGACTGCGCCCGCGCGGCCCTGATCGAAGAGGACGGCGTCGTCGGGGTAGAGCATCGCGATCCACCACGACGGCGCAAGGATGCTGCCGGTGTCGCGCAGCGTCCAGCCGAGGATGAGGAATCCGGCCACGGTGGCGAGCAGGGTGAGCAGCTGCTCGATGGCGTCGCTGGTGCGTTCGGGGCGACGGGAGAGGGCGGTGGCGAGCAGCAATCCGGTGGTGATGCTGGTGGCGATGATCGCGGCGCGCCCCTGGTAGAAGAACAGCGACCATTGCAGCCAGTCGGTGCCGTAGTACGCGGCGAGGTTCGCGAAGAACAGGACCACGGCGACGCTCGGCCGCCGCAGCACCTGCCCGAGGACCCCGGGTCGGCGTGACGCACGAGGGAGGGCGAACGGCGGCAGGTGTGCGGCGCGGTTCGCGCGGTGAAGATCGACCGGTCTCCCGGCGACGAGCAGCGCGGGGACGACGGCGGCGAGAAGCAGGTGCTGTCCGAGGAGCGCGCTGAGGTGCACTTGCGCGTAGACGCCGGGTCCACCGTTCGTCGCCCAGAGCAGAACCAGCACGCCTGCGCACCAGGCGATCGTGCGCCGGAGAGGCCAGGTGCGGCCGATGCGGCGCAGCCGGGCGAGGGTGCGCAGGTACCAGAAGGCCACGGTCACGGCGGCGGCGAGGCCGATCCAGTCCAGGTGCCAGGAGGTGAACAGGCGGCCGACGGTGACCGGGTCGGGGTAGGGGAAGCCGAGGAGGTTACGGCGGGGATCGTTCACCGTCGCGTCACCGATCGGGGTTTCGGAGAGAGACAGCGCGACGGACACGCCGATCGTGGCGGCCATGATCACCAGCTCCACCGCGGCGAGGCGCAGGAACGCCCGGCGACGCCGGCTCTCGACTCGCAGGCCGGGCAGCACGCGGGCGCGGTGCCACGCGCCGATAGCGCCGAGTGCCAGCAGGGCGGTGGTCTTGATGATCAGCAGGGTCCCGTAGGGGGTGGCGAGATCGGTGGGGTCGGTGAGGCGGAGGGAGGCGTTGATGATCCCGGAGAGGGCGACGGCGGCGAACGCGAATCCGGCGACCCTCGAGTACCGTTCGGCGACGTCGGGCAAGGCCGCGCCGAGGCGTCGGGCGAGGAGGACGACGCCGAGCAGGCCTCCAGCCCACAGGGTCACCCCGATCAGGTGCACGGCGAGGCTGTTGACGGCGTTGATGTGCTCGTCGGCGCCGGCCGCGTGACCGGTCAACGCGAGCGGGAGCAGAGCGAACAGGGCGAGCGCGAACGCGGCGATGCTCCACGCCCGGTCGGGGGTGAGCAGAGTTATTACGTGCACGGCCGCGGCGGCGGCGAGGGAGAGCAGCAGGACCTGCCCGAGCTCGAGCTGGGTGATGTAGAACCACAGCTGCGCGGGGAACGTGGGGGAGCTGACGGGGGCGCCGATCGCGTTGGCGACGGTGAACACGAGGACCGCAGCGGCGGAGAGGACCCAGGCGGCGGCCGCCCAGGACGCCCACCGGATCGCCGTCTCCCGGACCGCATTCCCGGAGCGGTTCGAGCGGGGCAGGAGAAGCGCGACGAGCAGCAGGCCCACGGTGAGCGTCGCGGCGAGGTCGTGCAGGACGCGGGCGAGGGGCAGGCCGCGGGTGGCGACGACGCCGGGGTCGATGAGGAGCCGGTCGGGGTCCAGGGCGCCGGTCGCGGCGAGGGCGAGCAGTGCGGCGCCGGCCGCGAGGGGCGCGCCGAGGATCAGCGCGACGCGGGTCGTCCGTGAGGGGCGCTGCGGCGCTTCGTCGAGGGCGGGGTGTGTGCTGGGCACGGCGGGGTGGCTCGTCTCGTCGTTCGGGGTGATCCGGGGTGGGTGCGTCACGGGCGGGGTCAGATGGGGGTGACGAAGCCGTTGATGAGGTTCTGGAGGCGGTAGATCCCCTCGGTCCACAGGCCGGTGAGCATGGCGATGCCGATGAGGATGAGCAGCAGTCCGCCGATGAGGTTGATGGTGCGGATGTGGCGTTTGAGGAACGCGGTCGCGGTGCTCGCCCAGGAGAAGCCGAGGGCGATGAGCAGGAACGGGATCCCCAAGCCGAGGCAGTAGAGCAGCCCGAGGAGGGCGCCGCGGCCGGCGGAGGCGCCGTCGAGGCTGAGGGCGGAGATCGCGGCGAGGGTGGGTCCGAAGCAGGGCGTCCAGCCCAGGCCGAAGACGACGCCGAGAAGGGGCGCGCCGAGCAGCCCGGTCGCGGGTTTCCATCGCGGCTTGATGGTGCGCTGCAGGAAGCGGATCTGTCCGATGAACACGATGCCCATGAGGATCACGAACGCGCCGAGCATCCGGGTGATCACGTCCTGCCATTGCAGAAGCCAGGTGCCGAGGGCACCGAACGCGGCGCCGTAGGCGATGAACACGACGGCGAAGCCGCTGATGAACAGTCCCACCCCGAGCAGCAGCCGTCGGCGGCTGCCGGTGGCGAGGTCGGGGTTCCCGCCGATGTAGGCGAGGTAGCCGGGGACGAGGGGGAGCACGCACGGAGACGCGAAAGACACCAGTCCCGCGAGGATCGCGATGGGCGCGGCGAGCAGCAGCTGGCCGGCGAAGACGGTCTCGCTCCAATTCACGGCGCCGACTCCGCGATGGCATCCGCGATGAGGGTGTCGAGGATGGAGCGGGCGGTGACTCGTCCGAGGATGCGGGACGCGGGGCGCCCTTCCGCGTCCAGGACGATGGTGGTGGGGACGGCGTTCGCGGCGAATTCGCCGGAGAACGCGAGCTGCGCGGCCGCGTCGACGTCGACGATCGAGGGGTAGGTGATGCCGTACGTCTGGGCGAAAGCGGCTGCGGTGTCGGCCTGGTCGCGCACGTTGACGCCGAGGAACTCAGCGCCCTGCCCGGTGTACTGCTCATACAGGGCCTGCAGATCGGGTGCCTCCGCACGGCAGGGCGCGCAGGCGGCGTACCAGAAGTTCACGACCAGGACCGTGCCGCGATAGTCCTCGGCCGTGATCGTCTCGCCCGTCTCGCTGAGCCCGGTGAACTCCACCGGCTCGCCTCGGGTCTCGGCGGGCCACTCGACGACGGTCCCGTCGCCGGCGACGTAGTTCTTGTTCGACCCGGTCCGGTACTGCTCCGACAGCTCATCCTGGGCGCAGCCGGTCGTGGCCAGCGCGACGGCCGCGATCACCGGGAGGGTGAGCAGGGTGCGTCGCGGGACGCCGGTCACGAGGCGAGCGCGGCGTCGAGGGCCGCCTTGATGTCGTCGAGTCGTTGAAGATCGATCGCCTCGTCGTTGACGAAGATGGTGGGGGTGCCCTGCACGCCGAGGTCCTGACCGGCCTGGAAATCGAAATCGACGCGCTCGGCGGTGGCCGGGTCGGCGACGTCGGCGTCGAACTGGGCCATGTCCAGCCCGAGCTCCTGGGCGAAGCCGCGAAACACGTCGGCCTTGGAGTCCTGGCTCTCGCCCCAGCTGGCCTGCGTCTGGAACATCCGGTCGTACATGTCCTCGAACCGGTCCTGCTGCGCGGCGGCCTCGACCGCGATCGCCGCGTTCTTCGAATTGCGGTGCGAGGGGATCGGGAAGTAGCGGGTCGCGAACGTGACCCGGCCGGCGTACTCCTCCCGCAGTTCCTCGATGGTCGGGTACACCTGCCCGCAGACCTCGCATTCGAAGTCGAGGAACTCCACCAACGTCACTTCCCCGTTCTCGGCGACGTCGAGACGGTGGGTGTTCTCCTCCAGCACCGCGGTCGACGCGGCGACCTCCTCGCGAGAGGGTGAGAACGGGCGGAACGTCGTGATCGCCGCGATGACCACGACGATCAGGACGACGGCGCCGATCGCGATGAGGTTGACCTTGGTGCTGGTTTTCATGGGGTGCTTTCTGTCAGGCCGGAGGTCGGCAGAAACGGTGGAGCAGGGGATGCTCGGGTCAGGGTTCGCGGGAGCAGTCCGTGCCGGAGCGCTCGTCGGTCCCGGTGTGGGAGGTGCGGGGGAGCGTGTGCACGAGGACGGTGTGACCGATGTGCTCGAGACCGCGTTCGAGGAACTCGCGCACGTGCTCGTCGGCGATCGTGTACGACGCGCTCCGGCCGGTACGGTGCGCCTCGACGACGCGGTGCGAGCGCAGCAGCCGCAGCGCGTGCGAGGTCGCGGAGGGGCTGAGGCCGCTGTGCTCGGCGAGCTCGCCGACGGTGCGGGGGCCGGGGAGCAGGGTGATGAGGATCCGCAGGCGTCCGGGATCGCCGAGGAGCCCGAAGACGTCGGCGAGATCCTCGATCATCGAGGTCGAGGGCATCGCGTCGACAGGAAGCGCGGTGACGGGCGCTGCGGGCGGGGAGTCGGGGGTGTCGGTGCTCATCGGTGCCTAGATCAGGTTCGTGGTCTCGGAGAACTCTTCGGGCTCGCACTGGATGGTGACGTGCTCGATGTGGTGGGTGTCCTTGAGGACGACGAGGACCCCGGCGAGGACCTTCTCGTAGTCGGCGCCGCGTTCGAGGACGATGTGCCCGCTCGCGCTGTCCATCCCGGAGGTGATGGTCCACACGTGCAGATCGTGCAGCGCGACCACGCCCGGCACGGCGAGGACGTCGCGCTGAATGGCGGGCATGTCGACGTCGTCGGGAGCGGACTCCATCAGGATCCGCAGCGCCTGGCGGGTGAGGTTCCAGGTGCGGGGCAGGATGAACAGTCCGATGCCGACACCGATGATCGGGTCCGCGTACGGCCAGCCGGTGGTGAGCAGGATGATCGCGGCGACGATCACGCCGACGGATCCGAGCAGGTCGCCCATCACTTCGAGGTAGGCGCCCTTGAGGTTCAGGCTCTCCTTCGATCCCGCCATCAGCAGCCGGAAGCTGATCAGGTTGATGATCAGCCCGATCACCGCGGTGATCAGCAGTGGTGCTCCCGGGACCGAGGGCGGTTCGGAGAAGCGCTGCACGGCCTCGAAGATCACGTACCCGGCGACCGCGAACAGCAGGATCCCGTTCGCCAACGCCGCGAGGACCTCGAGCCGGTAGAAGCCGTAGGTGCGCTGTGAGGTCGCGGGGCGGGAGGCGAGCGTGATCGCCGCCAGCGCCATCCCGAGCCCGAGGACGTCGGTGCCCATGTGGGCGGCGTCGGAGATGAGCGCGAGCGAGTTGACGGAGAACCCGACGACGAACTCGACCACCATGTACGCCGCGGTGAGGCAGAACGCGATGACGAGGGGCCGGCGGTGCTTGCCGGCGGCGGACACGGCGGACCCGTGAGCGTGATCAGATCCCACGAGCACCACCCTTAATAGCTGCATTAGTGAACATATGAACAGTCTTGCACTTGTCGGTGGATCGCGGTGCGGTTCTATCCCGCATTGTTCGAGAGCCAGGCGTAGGGGTCGATGGGGTCGGTGCCGCCTTCCCACACCTCGAGGTGCAGGTGGGGGCCGGTGCTCTGGCCGGTGGAGCCGACTGCGCCCAGACGCTGACCGGCTTTCACGGGTTGCCCTTCGGTGACGGTGAGGGATCCCCACTCCATGTGGGCGTAGAGGGTGCTCACGAGTTCGCCGTCGACAACGTGGTCGATGACGGCGTAGTTGCCGAATCCGGTGTCGGTCTCGCCGGTCTCGCGGACCACGCCGTCGGCGACGGCGCTGATCGGAGTGCCGGCGCCGGGGGTCATGTCCAGGCCTTTGTGGAAGGTGGAGCAGCCGCTGCACGGCGCCACTCGAGGGCCGTAGTCATCGGAGATGCGCACGCCGACAGGGAAGGGCCAGCGCACGGAGCCGCTGGAGAGCTCGGTCGCCGTGGACCCGGTCTCGGTCGCTGCTTCCGAATCGTCGTCACTTGCGTCGAGGGGGCCCACGGCGTCGGTCGTCTCGGTGGTGACCTCGACGATGCGTGCGGGTGCAGCGGCGGCCGTGAAGTTGTCGCGGATGACGATGCTGTCAGGCAGGTCGGAGGCGACGAAGGCTTGCGCGCTGACCGCGGCGGCGACTCCCGGGGTCTGCGAGGCGGCCGCACTGGAGGCGGGCAGCAGCGTGCCCGGGAGGGCCATGACGGTGGCGAGCGCGATCGCGGAGAACGCGGCCGCCGCCGGGAGGACTCGGCGGGAGATTGGTTGGGGCTGCGGCGTCGGACGGGCCGGTCGGCGACGGGGCGGGCGGGTTCGGTGTTCGAGCGCGATGGCGGCGCGGCGGGTTCCGGGGGTGGGCGGGGGAACGGAGGAAGAGAGGGGCATTGCACGTCCAGGGTCGGCGAGAGGTCGGTCGTCGTGACCTGACTCCGTGTCGCGGGCGCGCAAGTGCGCGCCGATCGAGACGGGGCTCAGATCGGCGGCGACGGCCTACAGCCGAAGAGGGACGCAGCTGGCGGAGAGGCTCAGCCGTGCTCGTGCAGCGGTCGTGAAGAACGACGGTGCGGATGCCGGTGGTGCCGTACTGGCGATGGAGCCCTGCCCGGGCCGTGCGCGGGCGGCGAGGGCGACGACGATCACGATGACCGCGCAGACGACCGCCAGCAGCGCGCACAGCTCAGCGACACCACCCAGCGTCGCGGCATCGGTGAGCGCTGCCACGCTCGAGGTGAGAACTTCGGCGTCCCCCGTCGTCGTCGCGGCTGCGGCGACCGTGGTGTCGGCGGGGACCGCGTCGTGGAGGCGCTCGAGAGGATGTCCGAGCAGCAGCGCGAGCGCGGTCAGGACGACGAGGAAGAGCAGCGTGAGGGTTCGCTGCACACCAGCGCGCGAGGCGTCTGGTTGCAGGTTCGTCACGATGGCATCTTCCCGGTAGCGTCGAAGAAGCCTGCGGTGTAGGCAGGCAAATTTCGACGTAGCGTACCAAGAACAGCTGTTGGTGGCTACGAGGTTAGGGATCGAAGATCATCAGCGGACGGGTCGCAGACTACGCTCCTTCCCGCGTCTCCGCCTTGGAGAGCCCCGCTACACGGAACAGGACGACTTGATGCCGCTCTCCGCCCCCACCCGACGGGGTCGCCCCGTCCTGTTCGGCGTCGTCCTGGCTGCCGTTGCTGCACTCGCCGTGCTACTTCCGGCTGCGCCTGCAGCGGCTCACACGGGAGTTCAATCCAGCAGTCCCTCCGCGGACGCGACAGTCACCGTGGCACCGTCGGAAGTCACGCTCACCTTCGGGCATGAGGTCGGTTCCGACCCGACCAACAACGTCTCACTCGTGCAGGTGGTGCGAGAAGACGACAACCTGTTCTACTCCAACGGCTGCGCCGATGTGAACAACGAGTCCGTGACCACCGGCATCGCTTTGGGCGAGAGCGGCCGGTACCTCGTGGCGGCGAAGATCGTCACCGAGGACGGGCACGTCTCGACCGCGGAGTACGGCTTCACGTACGAGCGCCCCGCTGAGACCGCGGCGAGGACTGGCGTCGCTCAGCCGCCGGCCTGCGCGAACACCGCGACGGTCTCAGCCGCGCCGGAGTCTCTGTTCGCTCCCTACGTCGCCCCCATCCCGGCGTTCGTGCTGGTGGGCATCGCGCTGGGATTCTTCGTGGTGCTCGCGGTCGTCGTCCTCTTCCTCGTGCGCCGGACGACGCCGAGCACTGCGAGCGTCGGCGGTGAGCCGCCGGCTGCTGAGTGATCGCCCGCCTGTCCCTGAGTGTGCCGGTTCGAGTGAGCGTGCCGCTTCGCGCGCCGGCCCGGTCGAGTCGCGCCCTGGATCTGGTGAGGGCTGCTCTCGCGGGCGTGTTGTTGGATGCGGGCTTCCCGGGTGTGAGCGTGTGGCCGGCGACCCTGCTCGGTGTGGCCGTGTTGATGACGCTCTTGCGCGGCCGGACGATTCGGGCGGGAGCGGTGCTCGGTGCGGTCACGGGAACCGTGTTCTACCTCACCCACGTCGCCTGGACGTCGGAGTACCTCGGCCCTGTCCCGTGGCTGGCGCTCTCGCTCCTCGAAGCCGCGTTCTTCGCGGTGGGCGCGGGCGCGATCTCGGGACTGTGGTCTCTGATCGAACGATTCTGGCCGACCCGGCTGGGGCGGCTGATCCTGCTCCCCGTAGGTGTCGCCGGCGTATGGGTGGGTCGGGAGGTCGTTGCCGGGTCGTGGCCGTACGGAGGGTTCGCGTGGGGCAGGCTGGCGTACTCGCAGTCGGAGAGTCCGCTCTCTCCCGTGATCGCCTGGGTCGGGGTGAGCGGCTTCAGTTTCGTTGTCGTCGCGTGCATCGTGTTCCTGTTGCAGCTGCAGCAGTGGCTCCCGGACCGGCCGGCGGTCCTTGCTCTGGCGGCGACAGCAGTCGGGGCCGCGCTGGTGGCGGTGCCCGTGTGGGAGGCAGTGCCGACCGGGCAGCTGCGCGTCACGGCCGTGCAGGGGGCGGGGCCCGCCGGTTACTTCGATGCCCGAGATCCGGGTGAGCTGCTCGACGCGCAGATCAACGCCACCCCGCGAACGGCGGGGGTCGCGGACGTCGTGCTGTGGCCGGAGAACAGCATGGACGAGGACCCTCTCACTTCACCGGCGACCGCCCGGCGACTCTCCGCGCTCGCTGCCGAGCTTGAAGCGCCGGTGATCGTCGGAGCGATCACCACCCGCGAGGGCCGCTACTACAACAGCTCCCTCGTCTGGACACCGGATGGAGCCGCTGGTCTCTATGACAAGAAGCATCCGGTGCCGTTCGGGGAGTACGTCCCAGACCGAGCGTTCTGGTCGCGTCTGGCACCGGATCTGATCGGCCTGGTACAGCGGGACTACGAGATCGGTGCGCTCTCACCGGCGGTCGCGGTCGCCGGCACCATCGCCGGAGTGTCGCTGTGTTTTGACATCGTCGATGACCGTCTCTTCGACGAGATGATCGCCGGAGGCGCGCAGGTCATCTTCGCGCAGACCAACAACGCCGATTTCGGGCGCACCGACGAGTCCGCGCAGCAACTCGCGATCGCTCGCGTGCGCGCGATCGAGACCGGCAGGACGATCGTCAACGTCTCCACCGTCGGGCAGAGCCAGACGATCCTCCCCGACGGTTCCACGGGGGCCCGGATCCCGGCGTTCACCCCCGGAGCCTTCACCGACACAGTGCCCCTGGTCGCCGCCGTCACTCCAGCGATGTCCCTGCGTACCGCTCTTGCAGGCGGTATCACCCTCAGCGTCCTCGCACCTGTCCTGGCGGCCGCCGTCCTCACTCTGAGTGGCATCCGACGGCCCGCCTCGTCACGGCGTCAGCGCACGTCGGGTGGTGATTGAGGGGCACCTGCCCGCCGATTCAAGCCCTGCAGGTACTCGTTGTACGCATCCAGGTCTGGGGTGCCGTTCTCATCTCCGGCGCGATCCGCCGCTCGAGCGGCCCGAGTGTCATCCCGCTGCCACCGCACGAGCAGCAGCAGCACGATCAGCAGGCTCGGCAGTTCCCCGTAGGACCACGCGAGCGCGCCCGCGATCTGCTGGTCCGCGATCGGATCCACTCCCCACGACGCCGGAGCCTGGAACGCGGCGACGAACGCGCTCGCGGACATCATGACGATGACCCCGAAGAACGCGTGCAACGGCATCTCCGCGAACAGGTCGAACATGCGCCCCAGATGCGTCTGACGCACCGGCAGCGGATCCGCCGACAGCAGCGGAACAGCGAACACGACACCGGCTGCTAAGAACAGCACCTCCAACCCGAGATGACCGGCAGCACTGTCCAGCAGCAACTCGTCCAGATCGCTGAAGTACAGCCCGTAGAACAGCAGCAGGAACAGCGGAATGGTGAACCCCGGATGCAACAGCAGCCGTGACGTGCGCGCACGCAGCAGCGCGAGAGCGGTGAGCAGCACGACGCGTCCCGGCCATCGATGCGGTGTCGCGCGCAGCAGGAGGGTGCCCGGCGAGCCGAGCACGAGCAGCGGCGGAATGGCCATCATCAACGTCAGCTGCTGGAACATGAAGATCGAGAACATCTCCCGGCCGTAGTCCTCCAGACCGCTGGCCATCGTGACCACGAGGATCGCGCACCCGAGGAGAAAGCTCACCATCCGCCACCACGGCCACCGTCGCCGCGTCCACCAGAGCCGCGCGACCCCGATGACGTACACGCCCGCCAGCAGGATCCCGAACAAGCCCCAGACCGGGAATGCGCTGGCGGAGAGAGTGAGGAAGCTGTCCAGGGACGGCGGCGCGTCCGGGAGGCTCGCGAACAGCGACGCGAGGGTCATCAGCGTGCCCTTCGTTCGTTCGTACGTTGTCAGGGGATGACGGGCCCGCCCCAAGCGGGGGCGGGCCCGTCGGGTCAGCTGCGGCGTCGCATCCGGCCGATCACGAAGACCGTGATCGCCGTCGCGACCGCTATCGCGCCGACTCCGATGGACAGCCCCGTGATCACCGGAGCCGCATCGAACCCCGAATCGGACGCGGCAGCTGGAGTCTGCGTGGTGCTCTCGCTCTCACCATCGGTTCCGCAGCGGGCAGCCGTTGCGGCGCCCTCGGCGGCGGGCGCGGCAGCGTCGGGAGCGTAGTCGAAGGTGTAGCTGTCGGAGGTCGGGTGACCGTCGGAGGACACCACCTGCCACCGCACCTCGTACTCGCCCGGCGCCCCGAGCGCCGCCGGCACCGACACGGTGGACCCGTCCAAGGCGACGCATCCCCCCGAGTAGTAGCGGCCGTCCGGGCCGAGCACCTGGATCGCGAACGCGTTGCTCGCGCCTCCCAGATCCAGCAGGGTGTCATTGAAGGACAACGAGACCTCCGTCACCTCCGTCACCTGCTCGTCGGGGGAGGGGCTGCTGCCGAGCACCGAGTCGTGAGCTGCAGCCGCGGGCGCTACGACCAGGGCGAGCAGCAGCGTCGCGGCTGCAGTGACCGCGGCCCTCCCGGCGAGGCGACCGGTCATCCGCGCGCTCGCTTCCGACCGAACAGGGCGATGGCGCCGAACGCAGCCCCCACCACCCCGAGCAGCAGGGCCGCGATGCTCAGCCCGAGGGCCAGGCCCGACTCAGCACCCATCCCGGACGCAGACGCCGTGGCGTCGACGCTATCGGTGGAATCGGCGGTGGTGCTCGATCCGCCGTGATCGTCTTCAGCCGGTTCGTCCTGCACGTAGAGCACAGGGGCGGACTTCAACGAGGTATCGGCCTCGACCTCCTCCGCGGTCGAGACCCAGTCGACGCTCGTCCCGTCGCTGTAGGACTGCACGGCCGGGAGCAGCAGGCTCCCGGTCTCCGGGATCGGGCCCAGCGAGACGGTCCACTGCATGAACTGACCCGGCTGGATCTCGCTCCCCGCATCAGCGGTGAAGACGATGCTGGTCGGCGCCTCGATGATCTCGTTCCCGCCGACCGTCACCGGTTCCGGGAGTGTGCTCTCCACGACCGACGTACTCCACCCCGGGGTCGGCAGGTAGCGCACCGACACGATCGGAGTGTCGGTCGGGAGGGACACGGTCACCGCGGTCGTCATCGCGGTCTCGGACTCGTTCACGGCTTTGAACGTGAAGTTCTCCGAGGCTCCTGGATCGGTGGCGTTCGGGGTGATGCTGATGTGCGCGGACGCGGAGAGCGGGGCGGCTACTGCAAGGGCGATGCCGGCGCTGAGCGCGGTCACCGCGGTGAGAGTGAATCGTGTGGACACAAGAAAATCTTTCCGTGGGGCGGGCGCGACGAAGCAGCCCGAGAAGGGTGAGAAGAGTGCGGGCGGTGGCTGCGCTCAGGCAGCAGCGACCGGCGGCCCTCGATGCCTCATCGTCGACAACGTCACCAGCCGCGGGCGCACCGTCACTGCAGCAGTCGCCGGGGCTCTCTCGCCGGTGGGTACCGCTTCGAGCGTGAACGCGAACAACGCCTGAACCGTCTCGAACCGTTGACGCCGGAGGATGCTCCAGAACGCGCGTTCGCCCATCCGCAGCGCGAAGATCGTCGCGATCGCGGCAAGGAGGTGCGCTCCCCACATGAGGGTGTTGTGGTCCGCGTGGGTCACAGAGTTCGCCAGGTCAAGAGCCGGAACGCCCGCGTTCTGGTGGTGCCCGGCGCGCTCCGGCGCGGCGGGCGACGCGGGTGTGGTCGCCGGATTGCCCAGCATCATCGCCGCGTGGAACGCGAACTGGCTGATCAGCACCGACACGCTCAGGCGCACGCGCGAGAGCCGTCGGCCGGCGAGAGCGATGCACACCGGGACCGCGAACGCGAGTGCCAGGAGAACGCCGAGCCGGCTGGGGGCTGATCCGTCAGCGATCGAGTGAGACACCAACGCGAGCAGTGTCGCAACGAGCGCAGCGACGATGCCGCGCACGGTCCGCGCGCCGCGAGTCGTCATCACATCACCCGTCCACTCGAGCAGCGGGATCGCGATATCGCGTCGCGCCGCTCTCGGCACAGGCTACTGGCCGACGCCCCCGAGCTCCTGCCGGTTGTCCAGCCGACCGCGATCCGTCCTGTCACCGAGTTAGGTCCAGATGGAGGTGAGGTAGTCGCCCGTGATCGCGGGGCTGCGCTCGCGGACATCATCCGCGCTCCAGCCGAGGATCGACGGGTCGATGATCCATTCGCCGTCCTGGGGGGCGTCGCCGGTGCTCTCGTAGCCGACGGTGGAGTTCGACACGGACGCCCAGGTCGCCGCTCCCACCGGTCCGATGAAGATGCTGTCCACGGCGGTGCAGCCGAAGTCGGTTCCGGGGCCGTTCACCGCGCCGAAGTTCCCACCGGTGTCGGCGCCCTCCAGCAGCGGGAAGACCCGCTGGACCGTCTCTGCGCCCACGACGAGGCAGTGCTCGAAGCGCACTCCCGCGGCCGAGCCGATCTGGAACGCCGTATTCGAGGAGGCGAAGTCGATGCAGTCGATGCTCGTGATGTCGCCGTAGTAGTTGCCTCCCTGCCCAGAGAGCTGGACCGTGTCGGTGTGGGCGTCGGATCCGTCCGCTTTGTAGGCAGGAGCGGTGTGGCAGCCGATGCGGTAGATGAAACGCAGACCGCCGGCGCCATCCGTGGGGGTGCGCATGCTGGACACGTCTTCGTCTCGCAGCTGCGCGTCCGGGACGACGATCTCGACGAGCTCGATGTTCTCAGTGAACTCGACGTCGTCGATGCCGTAGACGTTGTACGCGGTGGTCGTGATGCGGGTGAACGCAGAACCGGTGCAGCCGGAGGCGAGGAACCCCCCGGTGGTGACGATGCCGCCCACGGCGACGCCGTGCACGCGCAGAAGACGCCAGGCGTCACTGGTGGTGACCGTGCCCCAACCGTCACGGGGGTAGACGAGAATGCGGTTCTCACGGTCGAGGGATCCGACGTCCTGCATCATCGGTGACGAACTCGACCCTGCGCCGTCGCCGGCGAGCTCGCCGGGAGCGACGAGGATCCGCACCGTCTCGGACGGACCCGTCCCCTCCACTGCGGCGGTGATCGCGTCGCTGATCGCGGACCACGAGCACTCGACCTCCACCTCAAGGTCGACATCGCCGGTGATCCACGGCGTCCGGGAGGGCCAGTGGGTGCCGTTGGGCCCGAACGAGGGGACAGGCTCAGGGACGCCCGCCAGCAGCTCACGCTCCGCAGGCATCGCCTCCGGGTCGCCAGCGACACCGGCGACGTCGGAGTCGCGGGGTGCAAGAGCCTGGTACGCGGCGTAGCCGCCGGCACCGAGCACGGCGACGCCGACGCCCGCGCTCACGGCTCCCAGGATCACGGTCCGCCGACTCGGCCGACGAGGTGATGTCTCGGGAGGGTTCGCAGAGTCGGAGGAGGTAGCGGCGGGGTCGGCCAAGGTGGTATCCAAACCGTCAGGGGGCGGTGCGGGAGGCGACACGCCTCGGGACCGGCGCGCCACGCTGTGCCGTGAACACCTTGGGCGGGATGCCGAGGCGCTCGAGGGGGGACAGTAGCAGTCCTCTCCGAAGACGCGTCGGACGGCGCCGTGTCCGGGCGGCGGCGCAGACTCCCGTGAGCTCGGTCAGTGATGTCACCGGCTGCTCGCTTGTAGCGCGGGCTGTGGAGTGAGCGGGGTGTGGCGGCGGGCCGCGCGCACTCCGTTGGCGATGATGACGACCTCCGCCAGCTCGTGCACGAGGACCACTCCTGCCAGCCCCAGCACACCGGTGAGAGCGAGGGGGAAGAGGACGATGATCACGCCGAGAGCGAGGATCAGGTTCGCGGTCATGATGCGTCGACCGCGTCTGGCGTGGAGCAGCGCGGCGGGGATCAGGCGCAGGTCCGTGCCGGTGAAGGCGACATCTGCGGATTCGATGGCGGCCGCGGACCCGGTGGCGCCCATCGCGATTCCTACATCCGCGGTCGCCAGCGCGGGCGCGTCGTTGATCCCGTCACCGATCATCGCGACTCGTCGATGCCGACGGAACTCCTCGATCGCCGCGGCCTTCTGGTCAGGCTTCTGCTCCGCACGCACCTCGGAGATCCCGGCCTGCTGCGCGAGGGCGTGCGCGGTGCGGGTGTTGTCGCCGGTGAGCATCAGGGCGCCGATGTGATGACGTTTGAGTTCCGCGATGGTGGCGGCCGCTTCCGGCTTTAGTTCGTCTCGGATGCCGATGATGCCCAGAACCGAATCGGCCTGTTCGACGACGACCGCTGTCATCCCTTCGGATTCCATCGATTCGAGCTGCGCGGTGAGAGCGTCGGCGGGCACCCAGCGCGGGCTTCCCACCCGGATCGGGGTGCCGTCGACAGTGCCCGTGAGGCCGTCTCCAGGATGCTCGACGACATCATCTGCCTGAGGGTGGAGGGGTGCCGCCGCGACGATCGCCGCAGCGAGGGGATGGGTGCTGCGTTTCTCCAGTGCTGCCGCGAGGGCGAGGACCTCGTCGCGGGTGACGCCGTCCGCGGTGGCGACATGAGTGACGATGGGGCTGTTGCGGGTGAGAGTGCCCGTCTTGTCGAACGCGACGAGTTGCACCGTGCCCAGTCGTTCGAAGGCTTCGCCGGACTTGATGATCAGACCGAACCGGCTCGCCGAGCCGATCGCGGAGATGACGGTCACCGGAACGGCGATCGCCAGAGCGCACGGCGAGGCGGCGACGAGGACCACGAGAGCGCGCTCCGTCCACGTCCCCGGGTCCCCGATCAGGACACCGAACAGGGCGATGCCTGCGGAGAGGATCAACACGGCGGGCACGAGAGGCTTCGCGATGCGATCAGCCAGACGGGCGCGGTCACCCTTTCGTGCGTGGGCCTGCTCGACGAGCTTCACGATCGTCGTCAACGAGTTGTCGGTTCCAGCGGCGGTCGCCTCGATCTGCAAAGCACCGCCCCCGTTGATGGAACCGGCGGTAACGGCGTCGCCTGGACCCACTTCGACCGGTATCGACTCGCCGGTAATCGCAGACGTGTCCAGGCTGCTGCGCCCCGACACCACGACACCATCGGTTGCCACCCGCTCACCCGGACGGACGACGAGGATGTCGAGCTCGCGCAGCTCCCGCGCCGGAATGGTCACGTCGCCGTGCAGACGGGAGACGGTTGCCGTCTGCGGGATCAGATCGAGCAGCGCCCGCAACCCGTCGCGCGCCTTGTCCATCGCCCGGTCTTCAAGGGCTTCCGCGATGGAGAACAGGAAGGCCAGGGCGGCGGCCTCTCCGACGTGGCCGAGGAGGACCGCGCCGACGGCCGCGATCGTCATCAGCAGGCTCACACCGAGCTTCCCGCGCAGCAGGCGCCGCACCGCGCTCGGAACGAACGTCGACGCTCCAGCCAGCAGGCTCGCCGCCAGCACGATCGTTCCCGCGACCGGGAACCCGGTCCACTCGAGGAGGTAGCCGACCGCGAGCAGAACTCCGGCCGCGACCGGGATCAGGACACCTCGATCGCGCCACCACGGCGCGAGCTCATCCCCGTCGGAGTGCTCGTCATCCTCACCGCCCTCATCGTGCATGTGGGAGTCAGCGGGTACCGGACCTTTACCGAGGGTCACCACGGCCGGAGTCTCCTCCACGGCGCAGCACGCATCCCCGGTCGGTCGCGGCCGCGCCCTGACGACCCGTCGAGAGGCAGCAGACTCGTCACCGTCGCCGCAGCACTCAGCGCTCACGCGTTCACCTCGCAGCACATCGGGACGTCGCAGTTCTCGTCCGTGCACCCTGCACCGTCTTCCACAGCGAGTACGACGTCGAGCATCACCATCAGTGCCTTCGAGAGGTGAGGATCCGCGATCTCGTATCTCGTGCTGCGGCCCTCCGGGATCGCTGCGACGATTCCGCACCCACGCAGACACGTCAGATGGTTCGACACGTTAGAACGGGTCAACCCCAGAGCCTCCGCCAGCTCTCCCGGATGACCCGGCTGCTCGATGAGCGACAGCAGGATCCGGGAACGAGTGGGATCCGCCATCGCTCGGCCCAACCGATTCATGACGTCGAGACGCGAAGCAATAGTCAGCATGCACTGACCTTACAGCGGTCAGTGTCGAATGATCGTATGATCGGCAGATGAGCCGACCATCGAAGAGCCGGCGCCGCACCGGACGAGGGCCCGCTCCCCGCTCCCACCAGGGGCGAACGCCTTCTCGAGCTGCGGCCTCTCGATACCCGGATCGCAGCAGGGCGAAGATGGCTCTGGCGCCGGGAATCATCCTCGCGATCGTGCTGCTCGCCGGGCTGGCACTCGTGGGCACCGAGGAGTACATCTTCGTGCTCTACACCGTCGCGATCCTCGCGGCGGTGATGTCGTGGTTCGCGATCCAAGCCCGCGCCTGGTGGTGGCTGATCGGGCTCGCA
Source organism: Rathayibacter sp. VKM Ac-2759 (assembly GCF_009834225.1). Classification (NCBI taxonomy): domain Bacteria; kingdom Bacillati; phylum Actinomycetota; class Actinomycetes; order Micrococcales; family Microbacteriaceae; genus Rathayibacter; species Rathayibacter sp. VKM Ac-2759. Next base: position 91,774 of record NZ_CP047177.1, on the reverse strand, counting down.
CCGATGGTCGTGCTGTGGAACCCCATCCTCCCCTTCACCTTCCTCGACGTCATCTGGTCGTCACTGCACCTGGTCGGTATCGGCATCGCTGTCGCCGCTGGGCTCATCATCCGCGTGCCCGTCAACGACTGAACCCTCACCCCTCTCGGCGAAAGGCTTCCCATGCAGTGCCCCCTCGACAACACGACCCTCGTCATCTCCGAGCGCTCCGGCATCGAGATCGACTACTGCCCGCAATGCCGCGGTGTGTGGCTGGACCGCGGTGAAATCGACAAGATCATCGAACGGTCCGTCGCCTCATCTGACGACGCCCGCCAGCCGTACGGCACACCGTCGCGCCGCGACGATCATGATCGCGGTGATCGCGGACACGGCAGCGACCGGGATCGAGGGCATGGGGGCGACCGCGATCGTGATCACGGACGCGGGGACCAGGGTGACGGGCGCCGCCGTGGTCGCGAGAGCTGGTTGAGCAACCTCTTCGACTGACCGACCCCCGATCCACTTGAGGAGCCGGTCAAATGACCGACAGCGCATCGTCCCGCAGCCGTTCTGATGCTGAGGCGGGCTTGGCTGTGGGCCCGAGCCGGCCTGCGGATCACATCGACGCGGTCGCTGAGGACCGCGGCGAGATACGTGAGCCCAGGCTCGGTCCGGTGGGGTGGATCCGCTGGGTCTGGCGGCAACTGACCAGCATGCGGACCGCGCTGTTCCTGCTCCTGCTGCTCGCGATCGCCTCGATCCCGGGGTCGTTGGTGCCGCAGCGTTCATCGGACCCGAACGGTGTTGCGCAGTACTTCATCAACAACCCCGACATCGCACCGCTGCTGGAGAAGGTGCAGGCGTTCGACACCTACACGTCGATCTGGTTCTCCAGCATCTACCTTCTTCTCTTCGTCTCTCTCATCGGCTGCGTCATCCCTCGAACGAAGCACCACGTGGCTGCTCTGCGCGCGCTCCCACCCAAGACTCCCGTGCGACTTGAACGTCTCGTGGGTTACCGCACTGCTGTCGTGGAGGAGCCGACGGCCGGTGAGTCCATCACCTCAGCGCAGGTGAGGCTGAGGAAGGCGGGATACCGCACCGCCCGCTACGACACGGAGCGACACGGTCGCGTGGTCGCGAGCGTCGCGGCGGAGCGCGGCTACCTGCGCGAGACGGGAAACCTCGTCTTCCACCTCTCTTTGGTCGGCCTTCTCGTGTGCGTGGGCTTCGGCGGCGGCTTCGGGTACGCCGGCCAGCGGGTGATCGTGGAGGGCCAGTCCCTCTCGAACACCCTCGCCTCGTACGACTCCTTCAACCCGGGCCGGTTCTTCGTTCCCGAGCAACTGGACCCCTTCACTCTCAAGCTGGAGGATCTGTCCGTCACCTACGAGGAAGAGAATCGCAGCGCCCTGGGGCAGCCGATCGATTTCACCGCCTCCGTGAGCACAAGACTGGGTCCCTCCGATGCAGAGTCGTCGAGGATCAAGGTCAACGAACCGATCTCCGTCGGACGCAGCAACATCTACCTTCTCGGCAACGGGTACGCCCCGACCATCACGATGCGAGATCCCGGCGGACGGATCGTTTTCTCGGAGCCCGTCCCGTTCCTGCCGCAGGACTCGAACATGACCTCCATCGGTGTCGTCAAAGTCCCCGACGGGCTCGCGACCCAGGTCGGCATGACCGGGTTCTTCTATCCCAGCGAAGCGGAGCTGCCGTCCGGCGCTTCCACCTCTAACTATCCCGACCTCGTCCTGCCCGTGCTCTCCCTCGACGTCTTCACCGGTGACCTTGGCCTCGACGGCGGGATCCCCGCGTCCGTCTACACGCTGAACACGGATGACCTGACCCGGGTCACCGGCGGATCCACCGGCACGGCCTCCCTCCGCCTGCAACCCGGAGAGACAGCCGAGCTCCCCGGGGGCCTGGGCAGTATCTCGTTCGACGCCGCCGATTCCGCGGCCACTGGCGGTGAGAGTGTCCTGCGTTTCGCGTCGTTCGACATCAACGCGGACCCGACGGAATCCTGGGTCCTCGTCTTCTCCATCCTCATCGTCGCCGGTCTTCTCACCTCGCTCTTCGTCGCTCGCCGCCGCGTATGGGTGAAAGCGACAGCGCAGGACGACGGCACCGTCCTTGTGGAGTACGCAGGACTCGCCCGCGGAGAAGACCCTCATCTGGCGCATGCAGTCGCCGAGCTCGCTCGCACGCACCTCACCGGACCGAATCGAGAACCATGACCCCCGAACCGATCACGCTCCGACCCATGACCTGCCGGTCCTCGAACAGCACAGGATGCGCCTGACATGCAGACACCCACCACTACTGCCGCGCCTGGCGTCGGGCGGATCGTCCTCGTCGCTGCAGCTCTTGTCGGGGCCTTCGCCATCGATAGGGCCACAAAAATCTGGGCGCTCGACTCGCTCTCCGACGGCAGCGTGATCCCCTTTGCGCCCGGCTTCAGTCTCGAGCTGCACTTCAACCCCGGAGTGGCCTTCGGAATCGGCGCCGACGTCGGAGCGCCGCTCGTCATCGGCCTCATGCTGATCATCAGCGCGCTCTGCGTGTGGATCGCGCTCAGGCTGATCCGACGCTCCTCACTGCCGGGCACCGTCTTTCTGGCGGTCGTGGCCGGCGGCGCGCTCGGAAATCTGTGGGATCGCATCTCCCGCGCGCAGAACGGTCCGCTGACCGGCGAAGTCATCGACTTTCTCGCCGTCGAATGGTTCTCCATCTTCAACGTCGCGGACATCTTCACCACCTGCGGCTTCATCGCCTGGGCGATGACCTCCTCACCGATGAGTGGTATCCGAGCCACACCTGCAGCACCGGATCGCAACACGCGGTGACAGCAGACCCGAACACCTTCTCCCATCTGCTGTCCACGTACACGAGAAAGGGCCGCCCCGAGGGGCGGCCCTTCCTGCGTCATCGCTCTTCAGTAGTGAAGAAGCGGCGCGCGCGGATCTACTTGGTGACCGTGAACGGCAGTGAGATGGCCTTGCCGGTCTGGGCGCCGGTCACCGTGACGGTGTAGTCGCCGGGGGTGGTGGGCGCCTTCGCGGAGACGACGAGGCCTCCGTCGACGAGATCCTGCGTCGCGGTGCGCTCCGTGAACATCGGAGCGGAGCCGACCAGCTGAGTGTCGCCGTTGAAATCCTTCGCGGTCAGGGTGATCTTCTCGCCGGGCGCGAACGTAGTGCCCGAGAGCTCGGCGGTCGCGTTGAAGCTCAGCGAGTCGACGTCGCGGTCCAGGCCCAGCGCGTTCGAGATGGTGAAGAACGTGTCGGTCTGGTCGGTGAGGCCGGCGACGTTGGCCGCGCCGGGTCCGTAGCCGGCGATGCGCAGCTGCGAGCCGGTGTGCTGCTGCGAGCTGCCCTCGGCGCCCGTGCCGTACGAGACCTTCATCGTGCTGCCGTCAGCGGTCTTCAGCGCGGTGCTGAGCGACGTGGGGGGCGTGCTGTCCACGATCTGGCTGGTGTGGGCGTGGTCGGCGGTGACGATGACGAGCGTGTTGCCGTCGGCCTTCGCGAAGGCGAGAGCGGCCTGAACGGCCTCGTCGAGGTCGACGGTCTCACCGATCTGACCGCAAGCGTTCGCGGCGTGGTCCTGCTTGTCGATGCTGGCGCCCTCGACCTGGAGGAAGAAGCCCTTGTCGCCGGTGTCGAGTAGGTCGATCGCCTTCTCGGTCATCGAGCGAAGAGTGGGCTGGTCCGCGGGGCGCGTCGGGTTGGCGACGCAGGTCTGCGGAGCGGCGTCGCCGCCTCCGACAGTGGCGGGGGTCGGCGCGTAGCGGACGGGCAGGTTGCCCGAGCCGAAGAGACCGAGGACGGGAGCGTCCTGGTCGGCGACGGTGAGGGCTTCGAGCTGGGCGGCCGTGCCGGCGGTGGTCGCATCGCCGAGCACCTGATAGCCGCGCTCATCCGCCTGCTGGAACAAAGTCTGACCGGCCCAGTCGCCGGCCTTCGCGGTCTGACCGAAGCTTGCCGAGCCACCACCAAGGGTCAGGTCGGCGCGAGTGCCGAGGATCTGCTCACTGATCGAGCCGAGTCCACCGTTCTCGAGCGCGTCGTTCCCGCAGCTTGCGCTGTCGGGCCCGTAGCAGCTGCGCGCGTCCACGTGCGCGGCCTGCACAGCGGGCGTCGCGTCCTGGATCTCGGACGTGGTCACGTTGCCGGTCTTCAGTCCGTTCGCCTTCGCGATCTCCAGCAGGGTGTCCTTCCGGTTCTGGTCGATATCGACCGAGACCGCGTTGTCGTAGGTCTTGGTGCCGGTCGCCCAGGCGCTGCCGGTGGCGGCGGAGTCGGGCACGTAGTCCGGGGCGCCCTTGACCGCACCGGTGGCGGGGTCGTCGGCGCGGTAGAGCGAGTAGGTCGTGTACTGACCGGTGATCGGGAGGGCGTCGATGCCCGGGAAGCGGCCGGCCGCGCCGTACTGGTAGTTGCGGGCCACGGTGATCTCGGAGTCGCCCATGCCGTCGCCGATGAGGAGGATGACGTTCTTCGCATCCTGCTCCTTGATCTCGGCGCGGAGCGAATCGGAGAGGTCGGCGTCGACCGGGGAGATGCGGGCGGCGCCACCGGTGGCTGAGAGGTCAGCGGAGCCGGCAGCGGTGGCGATGCTGGGAGCGGCGAGGGCCGCTCCGCAGATCAGAGCGGCGGCCGTGAGGGCCACCGCGGAGCGCCCGCGGTTCGCGGAGCGGAAGAGTCGTGTCACGTCGTGAACTCCCTGAAGATTCTTGGCCCAAACAGACCACCTCCAGGTCACTCCGCCACGGAGTCTCACGAGTGGACAGCAGACGCCTGCCGGGTGAACGCGACTCAACGCGCTGGGTTCTCCCCAGCCGTTGCGCGTGAACGTCAAGAGAAGGAGACTCCACCGTCACTCGTGATCACAGGTCGGTTCTGGGGCGCCGGATCCGCGTGAGCATTCCGAGAGTCGATCTCGGGACGAAAGCGGCGAAGAGCCGGTGTCGCACACCTGCGTCCGCGCGCAGCGCGGCGACGACGCGTGAGGCGGCCTCCCATGTGGTGCAGCCATCGTCCGCCTCCGGCGCGTAGCGCACCCGTTCGAGCGCCCGGCGGAGCCTGCGGAGTTCGTCGCGAGCCTGCTCATCCCCCTTGATCGCGTCCGCGACGAAGCCCTCCTGGACGCGAAGGGTGCTGTGTTCCTTGACCGGGACGTCCAGGTCCCGCGCGCTCGCGAGGACCTCCGACCACGCAGCCTCCGTCGACCCTGCCGCCGCCGCCCGCCGCCTGGCGGCGCGTTGGTCGATCCGCAGCAGCCACGGCGCAAGCAAGAGCAGTGCGAGCAAGACCCAGGCGGCAACCGCCGGCGTTGAGGGTGTCCCTGCCGTTCCGCCGGCTTCTCCTGCAACGGAGGAGGCCGGTGCCGTCGCGGCGGGCGCGGCGCTGGCTTGCGGAGTAGCGCTCGGCGCGGGCGCGGCGGCAGCGCCCGGCGTGCTCGAGCTGGTAGCCGATGTCGCTCCCGGGAGCGTGTAGGACGCGGGCGCACCACGGCTGGGGGTCGGCTCGAAGGGCAGCCAGCCGACGCCTTCGAAGTAGAGCTCCGGCCAGGAATGCAGATCAGAGGACATCACACGGTAGGTGGTCAAGTCAGTACCTTGCGACGGAACGACAGAGCCCGGCTGATAACCGATCGCAAGTCGCGAGGGGATGCCGAGCTCGCGCGCCATCACGGCCATCGCCGACGCGAAATGCACGCAATATCCCTCACGAACCCTCAGGAAATCCTCCAGCACACCGACTCCATCGCCGTCGTAGCCTTCCTCTGCCGGAGTGTCCTCCGAGTAAGTGAACTCCGAGGAGCGGAAGAAGGACTGCAGCGACCGCGCCTGGTCGTAGGCGTTCGTGTCATCGGCCGTCACCTCCACAGCCGTGGTGCCCACGATCTCGGGCACGTCGCCCGGGAGGGAAAGGTATCGATCAAATCCGGACGGAGCCGGGGCGTTGAGGAGTTGTTGCGGATCCGGATCGAGGCGCAGGGCCTGGACTTGGTACTCGTCGCCTGCACGAGTAGTCGTGTCGCCGCGAATGGATCCGTCCTGCACATCCTGCAGCCAGCCATCACCGACGCCCTCGAGTGAGGCGACCGGATACGGGACGGGAAGCCACTGGCTCCGCAGAGTCTCGATGGACACTTCGACCTGCTCCGTGGTGCGCGGGACGCTCTCCGTCAGGCCCTCCGGAGTGATCGGCGCGTCGATCGGCGAGGTCTCCTCCGTGTCGCTCGGCGCCCAGTTCTCGCCCTCGAAGTCAGAGACGGTGAGCACCCGCAGATAGACCGGCAGATCGGAGTCGGTTGCGTAGCGGAGGACGGTCACGGGGTTCGGTTGACGGAGATCAGCGCCCAGTGCGACAACCGGGTTGATCGATCCGTTGAACAGCGTTCCCGAGATGTCCGAGGATGCTGACGTGCGCATGTATCCGGCTGCCGAGCCCGAGAGGGCCGCTGCCGCGAGCACCACCACGCCGGCAACGGCCACGGAAGGCGCGGCCGAGGCGAGCGTGAGCCGATACCTGCGCTCGGGGCGGGCGCTCACAGCGAGAATCGCCGCATAGAGAAGACCCGTCACGACCAGGCTCGCCCAGGACACCTCCGCAGGATCAATCACCGCTGGAACCGCGAGCAGCACAGCCGGAAAAACGCCCGCCAACGCGGGCAGGCGCACCGAGAATGCAAAGAGGTCGCTCGCCCAGGCGAGCACCACGACCCCACCGACGAGAAGGAAGACGATGCCGGTATCAGCAACGGCCGGCAGGCCCTGCTGAGCAATCGAGGCGAAACCTGCCTCAGCAAGCAGCTGCGCATCTTGCACCGAGCCGACCGTAGGGACGAGAAAGAGCAGGGCACGAGCAGGGACGAACATCGCGGTGATGACGGCGACGGCAGTCACGCTCGCCAAGACCGGCGGAAGCACCGGATGCGCCCGGAGCGCTCGAGCCCCGGCCGGGACCGCGAGGGTGACGCCGACCGCGAAAGCGAGCTGCACCAACCAGCCCCACCCATCCAGCAGCCGACCAGCACCGGACGCGGCCGCGATCATCGCGAGCCAGAGCAGAGTCGATAGAACGGTGGATCTTGTCCGCGAGTTGCGATCCGATCGGCGGTTCACACCACCACCCCACCGCCGACCGCGACCCACGCGATCAGGTCGAGCCCGGCGCCTACGCCGTCGAGACGCGAAGCGGCGATCATCATGCGAGGACAATACAGTCACCGCTGACTAATTTGCCTGGGATGAATCGTCCGTTTCACCTGTCACGACGAGAATCTGCGGGTGCGCGAAGCCCGAGGTTGGCCTGTCAGGAAGCTCGTAGAGAGACGCCAGGACCGGCTCGTCATGCAGGCGGACCTCGGTCGCGGGGGCCGGTTAAGGCAACAGCGACGGGCGCTACAACGTGAGGGGACTGGCAGCGCAGCACACCCATACCGCGCCTCAGGGACCGTCGGATCCGGAGACACTCGACGTCCCTGAGGTGGCCCCGTGTCCCCAGCGATTCCACGCGAGGATATAGATCGCAAGTCCAGTGACGAGCCCCGCGATCACCCACAGCACCACGAGGTAGTCGATCCAAGAACCGACCGGTGGCGCACCGGGCAGGAAGTTCCGCAGCGGAATGACGGCGAAGAGCATCGCGCCGATCCAGCTCGTGAGGGTGGCCTCCACCTTTCGGCGGCCGGTGTATGCGCTGATGGCGACGAACAGGACCAGCACCGGAGTGGCCGCCATCAACCCGAGCAGCACGATCCCGAAGGCGACCGTGCTCGCCGAGCGGGTCGCCGTGATCTCCACGGAGGGCAGTGGTCGAAGGCCGCCAGCCGTGGGCACGGTGTTCGCGGGGTGCTCGATCGTCACGGTGTGCAGCTGCCATCCCGGCACGGCATCGTCGAGGCAGACTCGGGTGGGGAGAGCGGTGTGCTCGTGGCCATCCTGATGGTCATCCTCGCCGGTGAAAGCGAAGGTCGTGAGGTCGGCCCGGTAACTGTCGAAGGGCCATTCCTCGACGATTCCCTCGGCGTAGTCCGATTGCGTCGAGCTCTCGAGCACCTCACCCGCCGGGAACGTCAGAACGCTCGATCCGTCGACCGGGAAGGTCACCAAGCTGATCGTCTCGGTGGCCGTGTAGCCGTCGGAGGAGGTCAGGCTCTCGGAAGGCACCAGGGTCAGCTGGAACTCGAGCCTCTGACGGGCCGCATTCACTGCCGCCGGCTGCAGCTTCACGGTGACGGGGTCATCGCCCGCGATGACCGTCTCGCAGCCATCGCTCGACTCCCGAATGCCGCCTGCGTAAGTCAGCACGACAGTCGCATACAGGAGTGCCGCAGCAACGACGGCGACGACGACCGGCCATCGGCGACGCGTGGGGCGAGGGCGTGCGTCGATCATTCGCCGAGCGTATCGAGTCGATTGGCGGCGCCGATCGCTCACGCCTCTGAGAACGTCCCCCAGGCGAAAAGGAGACGGGACCCGCTTTCGTCATCTCCGTCTCCGAAGCGCCGTCAGTCCTCCTGATCCGAGGAGAGCTGACAGCGAAGCTTCCTGCCCGGCGCCGGCTCAGGGGCAGTAGACGGCCCACTCGCTCTCGGCGACCTCATGCCGTTCCGCGCCGATCTGCAGGATCCACCCCGTGGCGGTGCGCTCTTCCACATGTCCGCGAATCGTCTCCGGCGCCCACCCTTCGCTCGTGCTGACGTAGCGGATGAACCACGCGTGCTGCCCAGCGCGAGGCGTCGTCGTTCGGGACATCTGTCGATTATCTGACGAAAGTGGAAGCGACGGCTGGACGGGCGGCGCCCCTTGACTCCTCTGCACAAGTAGAGGAGCGGCACATCAATCAACGGCGATCCGCGCAACGTGTTCCGCCCGCGCGAGCAATCGCTCACCGGTGACCGGCCGCCCCGGGCTCGTCCACGGTGTGGTTTGCCGCGCTCCATGGCGGCGTTCTCGTACGGCGGCGTGTCACCCCTGTCGGGGAAAGGTCTCTTGGTCTGCCCACGTTGGCGTTGGCTTAGGAGCGGACGAGTCGGGCGATGGCGTCGGATGCTTCTTGGAGCTTGATCTTCGCTTCGTCGCCGCCGAGCGTCGCGGCTTCGAGGACGCAGTGGTTGAGGTGGTCATCGAGTAGGCCGAGGGCGACGGATTCGAGGGCGCTGGTCATGGCGGAGATCTGGGTGAGGATCTTGATGCAGTACTGCTCGTCCTCGACCATGTTCTGCAGCCCGCGTGCTTGCCCCTCGATGCGGCGCAGTCGGCGCAGGTACTGGTCCTTGTCGAAAATGTAGCCGTGAGTGGCGGTGCTCTCCCGGTCCGAGTCGTGAGTCACGGTGTCCTTCCCGTTACGGAGGCTCCTGTCAGCCGATCTGGTCGCTCTCTGCATACTCTAGGGGGGTATTTTTCGTCGTTCTCTGGGCGACGTTGCGGCAGCGATGGACGACGCGGGAGGTGAGGCTCATGATGCGGATCCTCTCGTCGACGCCGGCGCCGGTGATGCGCGCCGTCATGGTCGTTCTCACGCTGATGGCTCTGCTGCTGGGCGTGTTCGCGATGCAGTCGATGATGGGCAGCCACACCGATACGACGGCGGTCAGCGACCACGCCTACGCCCAGTCGGCCGCGCATGCCGAGGCGTCGCCGGTGGCACGCCCAGCGGAGACGCATCACTCGGCAGGTGATTCCACGCCCGGCGTGCTGGTCCCGATGATCCCGTGCGATGAGAGCTGCGCGATGAGTTGCGCGCTGATGGCGGCCACCTGCGTGATCGTGTTCCTGCTCACCGCCCTGGTGCTCCTGGCGCGGACGCCGGCCCTGTACGCGCGCGTCTTGGACGCGGGTCCGCAGCTGGTGCGTCTGCTGCCGAGGGCACGCTTCCACATCTATTTGCCGTCGTTGACGGTCCTCTCGATCAGTCGAACCTGAGTCGCCTCCGCTGCTGCTGCGTCTGCGGCAGTCACACCACCGCGCCCTTTTCCGCGCGGTTCCTGGCGACTTCTTCACACCGACTGAACGGACACGACCCTCATGACCACCACGCGCACTCTTCTGACGAGCACTCTCGTCCTGGCCACCGCGATCACTCTCGCCTCCTGCTCCTCGGATACCTCCTCGGGAACGAGCGGGATGAACGGGATGAGCGGCAGCAGCTCTTCCGCGACGGCCGCGCCGTCTTCCTCTGCGGACGCGGGGCAGGACTTCAACGACCAGGACGTCACGTTCGCGACGATGATGAAGCCCCACCACGAACAGGCGGTGGAAATGGCCGACATGATCCTCGCGAAGGACGGCATCAGCGCCGACGTCACCGACCTCGCGACCCAGATCAAGGACGCGCAGGGCCCGGAGATCACCCAGCTCGAGGAGTGGATCACCGCCTGGGGCGGCGATGACTCGATGTCCGGGATGGACCACAGCATGGACGGGATGATGTCCGACGAAGACATGTCCGCCCTCGAGGACGCCACCGGCGTAGACGCCGAGAAGCTGTTCCTCGAGCAGATGATGCAGCACCACGAGGGCGCGGTGGAGATGGCGAAGACCGAGATCAACGACGGTCAGAACCCCGACGCGATCAAGCTCGCGAACACGATCGTGCAGACGCAGACGGAGGAGATCGCGACCATGCAAGACCTCCTCGCCACCCGCTGACCCGACTCATCCTTTCCCCAGGGCAGGCGCAGCCGTAGCTGCGGCCCGCCCGGGCGCGCTTTTCGCCGCGCCCGCCCGGGGGTCGCCGTACCTGGCGATCCCCGGGTCCCTCCTCTTCGCGCCCCCGTGCGCACGATCAGAAATGCTCCTTCATGCACCACGTCACTTCGTTCACCGTTCCGCTTGGGCCGGGAGGCGCCCGGTGATCGGCTTCAGCCCGAACCACTCCACGAGCCGGCGAAGCGCGAACCGCTCCACCGCATCCGCCGGTCCAGACGCTCCGCCGCCGGCCGGCGTTTCAGGTCGGCGGCGCACGTACGCTGCTCCGTCTCTGTCGGATGCGCGAGAGCTGCAACGCGCCGCCCGCGCCGCGGCGCGGCCACGTCCCGCGCCCGCAGGAATGCGCGGAGCGCGGCCTCGATTCTCGGCCGTGTGCGCGATGACACTGGTCGCGATGATCGCCGCGACCTCGTCCATGCCCGCGTTCGCCGTCGACACGGGCAGAAACCTTTCGAGTGCCGCGCCCGGTGTTGCGGCGCAGCCTCAGACGTTCGTCGCCGCCGGCGCAGTCCAGCAAACCGTCACCCGGGACGCCTTCGCAGCGGAAGCCAAACCCGAAGTGCTCGTCCCCACCGTGGTCGCCACCGAACTGATCGAGGACGCCGCGCAGGAGGAAACGGTCGCGGGAACTCTCAGCGGGGCGTGGGTTCTCCCTGTCGCGGGACGCATTTCCAGCACGTTCGGTCCTCGCCCTGACGCGCCTGTCGCCGGTGTCAGCGCGTTCCACAAGGGCACCGATCTGGCGGCGCCGTGCGGAACTCCCGTGCTCGCGGCGGCCAACGGAACGGTCGAAGAAGCCGGCTACGCGGGCAGCTACGGCAACTGGATCCTCCTCGAGAACGACGACGGCATCCAGACCGGGTACGCGCACAACGGCGAGCTGCTGGTCGAGGTGGGCGAGCAGGTCGCTGCCGGCGACGTCATCGCGCTCGTCGGCTCCACCGGCGCCTCCTCCGGCTGCCACCTGCACTTCGAGACACGCGTCGACGGGACTTCCATCGACGCCGAGGCGTTCATGAGTGAGATCGGAGTCGACCTTGGCTGAGCACACCCCACCCCTCACCGGCGGTGCACCAGCGGGCAGGAGCAGGCACCCCTCCCACGTGGCCGGTGTCCTCGCCGCGGCTGCCGCCCTCGCCGCGCTCACCGGCTGCACCGCTTCGGCGGTCACCGACCGGCCAGCGGCCCCCGAAGGGTTGGAGCACGTGCACGGCCTGGGCTGGGACCCGGTCACCGGCCTCACCTACGCCGCGGCGCACTCCGGCGTCTGGGTGATCGACACCGACATCCTCGGTGACACGTATCCGGCGGCCTCCACAGCGGCCCCGTCAGCGGACGGGCCGATCGCTGATCGCGCGCAGGACACGATGGGATTCACGATCACGTCCGACGGAGTGTTCTACGCCTCCGGGCACCCCGACCCCGCGGACGCGGCCGCAGCCGGCCCCAGCCTCGGGCTGATCAGCAGCACCGACGCGGCTCGCACCTGGGAGTCGTTGTCCCTCAGTGGTGAAACAGACTTCCACGACCTCGCGACCATCAGCCTCGACGATGCCCGCACCCGCGTCTACGGGTACGACGCGGGGACAGGGATCATCCGCCGCAGCGATGACTCCGGCGCCACCTGGACCGACACCGCCGCCCTCGCGCTGCGGGATCTGACCGTGGACCCTCAGCGCCCGGACCGGGTGCTCGCGAGCACCGACGCGGGACTGCAGGTCAGCGACGACGCGGGCGCGAGCTTCCGCGTTGTGGACGGCGCTCCCGCCCTGTATCTGGTCGAAGGGACACCGGACGGCGCCCTCGTCGGGGTCGACGTCGAGGGGACGCTCTGGACGGGAGCACTCGAGGGCGGCTGGGACAGCCACGGGACCCTGACAGGGATCCCGGAGGCGTTCGCGGTCGTCGGCGGTGAGGAGTCGTGGATCCTCGCCGCCGACGAGCGCGGCATCGTCGCCAGCAGCGACTACGGCGCGAGCTGGACGGTGCTGCGCGCGTCCTCGTGACGGGGAGCATCCGTGCCGCGCTCGCGCGCTGCGCGGGTGCTCGCCTCCGGGGTGAGATCCAGCCGGCGCAGCAGCTGCGCGTTCACCGCGACGACGACCGTCGATGCAGACATCAGCAGCGCCCCCACCGACATGGGCAGAACGAATCCGATCGGGGCGAGCGCTCCCGCGGCGAGGGGGACGGAGAGGAGGTTGTAGCCGGCCGCCCACCACAGGTTCTGCTTCATCTTCCGGTAGCTCGCCCGGGACAGCTCGATCACGGACAACACCGATCGCGGATCATCGGACGCGAGGATGACGCCGGCGGAGGCGATCGCGACGTCCGTGCCGGCGCCGATCGCGATGCCCACGTCCGCCTGCGCGAGAGCGGGAGCGTCGTTCACGCCGTCCCCGACCATCGCGACGCGACGGCCCTCTTTCTGCAACTCGATGACCTTCGCGGCCTTGTCCTCAGGCTTCACGCCGGCGAACATCCGATCGATGCCGAGCTCGTCGGCGACGGTGCGGGCGACGGCTTCGGCGTCACCGGTGATCATGACCACCTGCACGCCGATCGCGTGCAGCGCGTCGACCGCCTGCCGGGACTCCTCCCGCACCTCATCCGCCAGCCCCAACGCCCCGATAACCCGGCCGTCGCGGAGCACGTGCAGGATGATCATCCCTTCCGCCTCCCACGCCCGCGTCTGCTCGAGCGGCGCCGCGTCGTGCGCGCGGAGCATCGACGGACCCCCCACACTCACTGCCCGCCCCTCGACGTGCGCGGTGACACCGACCGCGGTCGACGCCTCGAACCCGGTCGCCGCCGACACCCGCACACCGCGGTCGCGTGCAGCGTTCACGATGGCCCGCGCCAGCGGGTGCTCACTGTCCGCCTCCACCGCCGCGGCGACCGCAAGCAGCTCCTCCTCGCCCACACCCTCGACGGTGTGCACGGCGGTCAGCGTCGGCTCGCCCTTGGTGAGGGTGCCGGTCTTGTCGAACAGGACCGTGGTCACCGTCCGCATGCTCTCCAACGCCAGACGGTCCTTCACGAGCACGCCGCCCTTCGCGGCGCGCTCGGTCGCGATGGACACCACCAGCGGGATCGCGAGGCCCAGCGCGTGCGGGCACGCGATCACCAGGACCGTGATCGTGCGGATCACCGCCTCGTCAGGGCTGCCCAGCAGCGACCACACGATCGCGGTGATCACGCCCGCGCCCAACGCGAACCAGAACAGCCACCCGGCCGCGACATCCGCGATGCGCTGCGCCCTCGAGGAGGAGTTCTGCGCCTCGGTGACCAGGCGTTGGATGCCGGCGAGAGCCGTGTCATCTCCGACCGCCGTCACCTCCACCCGCAGGGCCGTGTCCGTGGCGACCGTGCCGGCGACGACCATCGACCCCGGTCCTCGGCTGACCGCTCGGGACTCCCCGGTGATCATCGACTCGTCCATATCCGCGGTGCCCTCGAGCACTCGGCCATCGGCCGGCACCCGGCCGCCGGGACGCACGATCACGACGTCGCCCTGCACCAGGTCCGCGGGAGACACCTTCTCCACGCCGCTCTCGCGCACCCGCTCCGCCTCATCCGGCAGCAGCGCCGCGAGGGAATCCAAGGCGGAGGAGGTCTGTGCGAGGGAGCGCATCTCGATCCAGTGCCCGAGCAGCATGATCACGATCAGCAGCGCGAGCTCCCACCAGAAATCGAGCTCGTGATCCAGCAGCCCCAGGCTTGCACCCCACGACGCGAGGAACGCGACGGTGATCGCCAACGCGATCAGCAGCATCATCCCCGGCGTCTTCGAGCGCAGCTCCGACACCGCGCCTTCAAGGAACGGCCGGCCGCCCCACACGTACATGACCGTGCCCAGCACCGGCGAGATCCACGCGACCCACGACGCCTCCGGCAGCGGATAGCCCAGGATCATCGCGAACATGCCGCTGAAACCCACCACCGGCACCGCGAAAACCAACATGATCCAGAACAGACGCCGGAACTGGCCCACGTGATCACCGTGACCTCCGTGACCCGCGTGACCGCTGTGCCCTGCGTGGCCGTCGTGCTCGCCGTGGCCCGGGTGACCGGCAGGGTCACCGTGCTCGCTCCTGACCGGATGCCCGGCGTGACCGTCCGGAGCCGTACTCACGGCCTGACCGTGCGACGCCCCGCGCTCTCCCGGCATCGCGTGGCCGCCGTGCTCGGACTGCGCCGGCATTGGCGTCGCCCCGTGATGCTCACCGTGCCCGCTCGAATGCCCCTCGTGCTTGACCATCGTGACTCCTTCCGGCCTGAACCGACCTCACCGAACCGTATACCCCCCCGGGGTATCTGACAACGGGGTTGAAGGCTCGTTCATTCCCGGAGCTGGACACTCCTGGACACGCACGACTCCACAGACGTCACCTGTCCACGCGCGCTCCCGCGGCCCGGCAGGACGCCACCGGGACACCCGCCGCGAGGCCGCACCTCGCGGATCCGACATCACCGACGACCTGCTCACCCGACGAACGGAACACGCTCTTGCTACTGGAACTGCTCACGGAACTCACCACCACCCCGCCGTCCCCGGCGACCCCCCACTCCCGCGCCGTTCAACGAGGACACCGTGACCCCGGGCCTCTTCGGCTTCCTGCTGACCTTCCTCGTCGCGGGAGCCGCCGTCCTGCTGTCCGTCGACATGATCCGGCGCGTCCGACGAACGACCTACCGGGAGATCGTGTCCCGACAGCTCGACCTCGAAGAAGCGCACGCACAGCAGAAGAACACCGACGAGCAGTAGCGGCACCTCCCGCGACCGCGCCGCCGCAAGCCCGCCGTGCAGCGCGACGACCAGGGCCGCTATCTAGGCTGTGGCTCATGAGTTACTCCGACCCCGCCGGCACGCCTCCGCCGCCGCGACCTGTGTGGGTGAAGGTGTTCTCGCTCGTCGTTGCTGCGCTCGGGATCGTCTTCATCGCCGTGCACCTGCTCACCGGCGGCGGAGCTCAGATGATGAACCACTGATGATGTTCACCCCGCGCGCCCGGCAACTCGCCCTCACCGTGCACGTGCTGGTCTCGGTCGGCTGGTTCGGCGCCGTCTGCGCCTTCCTCGCGATCGCCGTTCTCGGAGCGACGAACAGCGACCCCCTCGTGGTGCGCGGCGCGTACCTGGCGCTGGAACCGGTGGGGATGCTCGTGATCGTGCCGTTCGCCCTCACCTCCCTCGCGACCGGGATCCTCCAAGGACTCGGGACGCACTGGGGGCTGCTGCGTCACTACTGGGTGGCGATCAAACTCTGGCTGACCGTCTTCGCGACCGCAGTCCTCCTCATCCACACCCGCCTGATCGGGACGATGGCCGCCGCCGCCCACAACGGCCAGATCCCCGCGACGCTCGACGGCACCCGCACGCAGCTCGTCGTCGCAACGCTCGGCGGCGCGATCGTCCTCACCGTCATCATCGGACTGTCGATCCTCAAGCCCCGAGGTCTCACGAGGCGCGGCCTCCACCAGACCCGCCCGTCACGAGTGACCGGTGCTGCGCCCCGCGGGCGCCCGTGAATTCCTTGCCCGAATAGCTCACGGCGCAGCGAGCGGACGCTCACACAGAACGCCCGTTCTCTGTCGCGGCGGGATAAGGATCCTGTTGAGCGCCCAGGATCCGCGTGTATCGTGATCATCACAACGGGCCGGTTCCCGGAACGTTGCCAGCCGAAGACCCCGCCTCGCGGGGTCTTCATTTTTAAGGCGTCCAGATCCAATCGCGCGATGTCGACGCGTCGATCAGGCCGCCCAGGCGTCCGATTGACGGAGGTGCTGGTCTTGCGGAGGTGTTTGCTGTCGCTCGTCGCCTGCTGATCTAGTCGTCATCATCATCGTCGTCCTCCACGAGTTCGCCTTCCCAGGCCTCGCGGCCCTCGTGGATCGCGAAGAGGGCGATGACGAAGCCCGCAACGGGGTCCAGCCACGCCGCACCGGTGAGCGCGTACAGAACGAGTCCGACGAGGGTGGAGACGCTCAGCAGGACGCAGATTCGGGTCTCTGCGGCGTCCGCGAGGATCAGGGGGTCACCGAGCTTCTTCCCGACGCGGGTCTTCAGCCCGGCGAGCACCGGCATGACGATGATCGAGAGGGCCAGGAGCACGATGCTGACGGGCGAGGACTCGGGAGCCTCACCCTCGATCAGGCTCCGGATGCCCTCGATGGTCACGTACGCGGCGAGGAGGAAGAACGTCACCGCGACGAATTTCAGCGTGCGCCGCTCCTTGGCCTCGTCCGCTTCGCCGTGTCGCAGCCGCGCCGCCAGACGCAGGCCCACCAGCACGGCGGCGATCGATTCGATACCGGAATCGATGCCGAACCCGATCACGGACACGAGTCCCGCGGCGATGCCCGCCGCGATCGCGACGATCCCCTCGATGACGTTGTAGGCGACGGTGAACTGCGCGAGGCGCAGCCCGCGTCGGGTCAACTGTTCGGTCTCGGTGGGCGTGGGCATGGGTGTGGGTGTGGGTGTGGGTGTGGGTGTGGGCGTGCTCATTCTGCGGTCCTGTCGGGCGAGGGAATGGAAGGTCAGATGGGGAGGACGAACCCGTTGATGAGGTTCTGCAGGCGGTAGATCAACTGGGTCCACAGGCCGGTGACCATCGCGGTGCCGATGAGGATCAGCAGCCCTCCGCCGAGGAGGTTGATGGTGCGGATGTGGCGCTTGAGGAAGCTGGTCGCGGTTGCCGCCCAGGAGAATCCGAGCGCGATCAGCAGGAACGGGATCCCCAAGCCCAGGCAGTACAGCAGCCCGAGCAGCGCGCCGCGGCCCGCGGACGCCCCGTCCAGGCTCAACGCGGAGATCGCGGCGAGGGTGGGTCCGAAGCAGGGCGTCCACCCGAGCCCGAACACGACACCGAGCAGGGGTGCTCCGGCGAGTCCGGTTGCCGGTTTCCAGCGGGGACGGATCGTGCGTTGCAGGAACCGAACCTGACCGATGAACACGACACCCATGAGGATCACGAGCACGCCGAGGATGCGGGTGACGGTGTCCTGCCATTCGAGCAGCCACGTGCCGAGCGCGCCGAACGCGGCACCGTAGGCGATGAAGACGACGGCGAAGCCGGCGACGAACAGGCCCACCCCGGCGACGAGGCGACGGCGGCTGCCCGCGGCGAGGTCCGGGTTCCCGCCGATGTAGGCGAGGTAGCCGGGAACGAGGGGCAGCACGCACGGGGACGCGAACGAGACGAGCCCGGCGAGGACCGCGATGGGTGCAGCGAGCAACAGTTGGCCGCTGAACACGGCCTCTCCCCAGTTCACGACGCCGCCTCCGCGATGGTGTCCGCGATGAGGGTGTCGAGGATCGAGCGGGCCGTGACGCGGCCGAGGATCCGCGCGGCGGGCCGACCCTCGACGTCGAGGACGAGGGTGGTGGGGACGGCGTTCGCGGCGAACTTCCCAGCGAACGCGAGAGCCACCGCGGCGTCGGTGTCGATGATCGAAGGGTAGGTGATGTCGTAGGTGTTCGCGAACGCCACGGCCGTCTCGGCCTGGTCGCGGACGTTGACCCCCAGAAACGTCGCGCCGTTCCCGTCGTACTGCTCGTGCAGCGCCTGGAGGTCGGGTGCTTCGGCGCGGCAGGGGGCGCACGCGGCGTACCAGAAGTTCACAACGAGCACCTGCCCGCGATAGTCGTCCGAGCTGATCGACTCCCCGGTCTCGCCTGTTCCCACGAACTCCACCGGCTCGCCGCGGCTGCCAATCGGCCACTCGATGACCGTGCCGTCGCCGGCGACGTAGTTCTTGTTCGACCCGCCCCGGTACTGCTCCGCGAGGTCATCGCGGGCGCACCCGCTGGTCGCCAAGCCGATCACGGCGAGCGGAGGGAAGGTCAGCAGGGCGCGGCGGGTGAGGGCGCTCACGAGGTGACCGCGATCAGAGTGCTGGTTGTCACGGTGGTGCTTTCTGTCAGGCCGGTGATCGTCGCGCGACGAACGGTCGCGGAGGATTTGCGAGGGGTTAGGACGGGGGGCGGCGAAGTGATCACGTTTCGGACCTGCGCGGTTCGGGACTGTCGTGCTTGCCGAAGACCTGGAGGACAGCCCAGCCGGCGATGCCACAGGTGGTGAAGATGTCCGCGACGTTGAAGATCGCGAACCAGTCGACCGCGATGAAGTCCACGACCTCCCCGCTGAGGGGAGTGCCTGTTGCGCGGCTGATGCGGTCCCAGATGTTCCCGGCGCCACCCCCAGCGGCAAGAGCCAGGAGAGCCGTGCCGCCCATCGGCGCGCCTCGAGCGGCACGCACGAAGACCCAGACCGTGAGAGCGCCGGCGATGCCGATCAGTCCCACCGCCAGCGGCGGGCCCAGCTCCGAGCCCATCCCGAACGCGACGCCGGGATTGAAGATCAACTTCAGCCGGGCGCCCAGCGCGAGCTCGATGGTGCGCCCGTCGCCTAGCTCCGTGAGCGCCCAGCTCTTGGTGAGCTGATCGAGGGCGAACGCTGCCGCGATCAGCGCGGCCGCCACCGCCACTCGGAACGCGGCCGTGCGCGTCGCGGCCATCAGAAGAGTTCGAGGAGTCGGGGCAGGACACCCGACTCGATCAGGATGAAGAGCCCCAGACCGATGAACACGGCAGGCACGAGCCAGTGCTCGACCCGCTCGAGCAGCTCCGTGACTGTCTTGTTCGTCCCGACGACGCGAGCGACCAGGCACCACACCGCCACGAGCAGGAAGAACACGATGATCGTGACCACCGTGTCCGCGACCGGGCTGGTACGGAACACCGGCGTGTACAGCGAGATGTTGTCCGCGCCGTTCGCAATCGTGATGCCCGCGACACCCAGCAGCCCGACCGCGCTGATCGAGCCCTCATCGTCATCGTCATCGTCGCCCCTGTTGCGCAGGGTGCGGATCAGCCCGTACAGACCGATCGCCAGAGGAATCAGGCCCAGCAGGCCCACCCACTCATCCGGAATGATCGTCAGACCGGCGGCAGCGACCACGCTGATCGCGACGAGAGTCGCGAAACCGAGATACTGCCCCGCGACGACCTTCCATGCCGGCAACGAGCCGCGCGCGGACGCGAGGAACAGCACCGTCAAAACCACGATGTCATCGATGTTCGTCGCTGCGAACAAACCGATCGCCGCGGCGATCGTGCCGATCACTTCGCAGCCCCCGCGTCGCGGCTCACCGTCGACGCGGCATCCGCGTCGGTTGCGTCCCAGGAGTCCGTTCCGAACATGCCGCACAGGTCGACCTGGAAGCCCGTCGCTTCCAGTAGAGCCTCTGCGGACTCCAGCAGGTCGATCAGCTCCGGCCGGGCCAGGGAGTAGAACACCTGTCGCCCCTCCGCGCGCCCCACCACGAGGCCGCATTCACGCAGGCAGCTCATGTGCTCCGAGGCCGTGGACTGCGCCACACCCAACTCGGCCACGAGATCGCTCACCCGAGCCTCCCCCTGCCGCAAGCGCCTCACGATTTGGAGACGCTTCGGGTCAGCCAAGGAATGGAACAGGGATACGGCGGCAGACGTGCCCCGCACAGAATCAATCGGCATACACCGATGTTATCGACTGAAATCGATCAGATCAAAACCAGCGCATCTGCGATCGACCGTCCGAGCTGAGCGCAGAGTGAAGCGACGAGTCAGGCGGTCGGCTCGTTCCGTGCCTCCGCCAGGGACAGGGCGAGCGACTCGCCCCCCTCCGCCTTCACTCGATCCAGCGGCGGACGGCTCCACGGCCGAGTGCCCGCTTAGAGAATTACTCCTGCCGGTTCTAGCATTCCCCCCAGGGGTAACGTGCTGCTAGGGTCGTGCTATGGCTGAGACCGAGGAGCGCGATGCGGATGGGCTGCTGCGGCAGCTCGTCGCGTCCGTGTCGGCGATCCCGGATCCGATCGAGCGCGCGAGTGAATGTGTACGCGTCGGGGAAGAGGTTCGGGGCCTTCACTCGCAGCTGGCTGCGGTGCGGCGGAAGGCAATCTATGAGGCGACACTCAAACCGGGAGCAACGGGACGTAGCGTCGCGGCCGAGCTGGGAGTGAGCGCGAAGACCGTTTCGCAAGCGTCGGCGGAGTATCGCCGTACCGACCTGGAGATGCTGCGCGATCTTGTTCTCGCGGCGAAGGTTGGGAGCCAGGAAGATCCCGACGTCGCCCATGCGGAGGCGATGCTCGCGAGCACGACCGCGGTCGGTGTTCTTGCTCATGTCGTCGCCAAGTTGTCGGGCCATTGGTACCGGGCCGCCGATTTCGATTCGGACGACGACCACTGGTGGAAGATCCACGACGGTTTCGAGCGCGCTCAGTACCTGAGCGGGCTAGCGGGCTTGGAGAGGTCTCGACCCGCCACCGTTGATGCGGCCGAGCAGGACGACCCGCACACGCCTGCGGTGCTGCGATGGCCGTGCAGGCTTCTCAACGCCATGCCCGGCATCAGAGCTCACGCGACGACCGACGAGCGCCGAGGGCGCCCGGTCTGGACCCTCTGGTGGAATATCAAATCAGCCGACAGCCACGTCGACATCTTTTCCGCCGGCCCCTCAGGTGACGGCTGGCTGGTCACGGAATGGCTCGTCTGGCTCGTCCGGGACTACCGCATCGCTGGCAGGACGATCGCATCGACGGTCACCGCTCCTCCTCCCATGCTCAATGAGCCGGGCAACATGCTGACGTTCACGATCGAGGCGCCCCTCGATGGCGAGGATGCGGTCGATCCGCGCGAGTTCGGGCGGTCGATCGTCAGGCTGTGGGGCGGAGCGGCCAGCGATCGCGACCGGACCGGCTACTTCGAGATCAATTGGCCTCCCGAGGACGAGACGTGAGCGCCGCCTCCGTCTTCGTCGACGAGTCGAAAGCAAAGGACTACCTGCTCATCGCGGCGGCGATCATTCCCCGTGACATCGCGGAATCGCGGCGCACGGTTCGCGCTCTACTCCTTCCCGGGCAGCCTCGCCTTCACATGAAGCAGGAGAACGAGTCGCGAAAGCGACTCCTGCTCGACACTTTCGCCACCCTCGACACCACGGTGACGATCTTCCGGGCTCCGCGGGACCTCGGCAGCGAGGTCGTCCGCCGTCGACGCTGCCTTGAGGAACTCGTCGGCACCATCGGCCCTACCGGAGGCCGTCTCTGCCTCGAGCGCGATGAGACGCTGGTCGCGCGCGACAAGCAGTGCATGATCGAGGCGACCCGCCGCACCGGGAGCGTCGGCACCTTGGAGTACTGGCACGAGTCTGCGGCCAGCGAGCCGCTGCTCGCGATCCCCGACGCCGTGGGGTGGGCGTGGGCTCGCGGCGGAGACTGGCGGCGGCGCGCGCAATCGATGATCAGTGCAGTGATCGACATCACACCCTGAATGCGCGAAACCCGAGCGCCGCGTCCATTCCGGACGGGTCTCGGGTTCACTTCCCGAGACTCACCGTCCCGGGCCCCGACAGTCTATATCTCGTAGCTCCTACGAGCTACAGACGAGCCAGCAAGCGGACCCACCCGATCGGGGCCGCGCTGCGAAGCCGCTACCGGAGGGCGAACGAGCGCACCGCCGCGATCGGCGCGTCGTGTTCCACAACTCGTGTCCGAGACCTATGACCCGTGACCTACGTTCGCAGTACAGTCAGCTCATGGCTGCGATCGGATACGCGCGCGTCTCGACCAGAGACCAGAACCCTGACGCTCAGACCGACGCGCTCACGGCCGCCGGCTGCGAGAAGGTCTTCGTGGAGCACGCCTCCGGAGTGCTCGCGAAGCGTCCCGCGCTCGAGGACGCTCTCGACTACCTCCGCGAGGGCGACTCCCTCGTCGTGACCAAGCTCGACCGCCTCGGACGGTCCGTGCGGAACCTGAAAGAGGTGGCCGACGGCCTCCAACAGCGCGGCGTCGGACTGAAGGCTCTCTCCCAGGGCATCGACACCACCACTCCGGGCGGGCGGCTGTTCTTTCACATGCTCGCCGCGATCGCCGAGTTCGAGCACGACCTCATCGTGGAGCGCACCCACGACGGCCTCGCCGCCGCTCGAGCCCGCGGTCGCAAGGGCGGCGGACGCTTCAAGATGACGCCCACGAAGGCGAAGCAGGCGCGCGCGATGTACGAAGAGAAGACGTACACGGTCCAGCAGATCGCCGAGACCTTCGGCGTCTCCCGCGGCACCATCTACCGCCACCTCACCGAAGACCACTGAGAGCCGCCGCGACGAGCGTCGCGGTTCACGGACACGAGCGGACGCCGACCTCCGTCGGCGGCGGTGCTGAGCGCTGCGCGCATTTTGCCTGGAAGCCTTCGGCAGCGTACGGGCCTGCGGCGTCCACGCAAGCCGCTGCGCGGCCGGCTCCTCCGACGTTCTCGGCACGCGGTCGCTGCGCTCCCTCACATCGCGCCGACAACATCTCCTCCTCCGCCCTCCGGGTTGCGCTCCCGCCTCCGACCCTGCTCGGCACTACGTGCCTTCCAGGCAAAAAAACGCTGGGAGAGAAGGAAGAACAGACGAGCAAGACCACCCCCGCTGGCTTGACAAATCTGATTGAGAATCACGGCAAAAAAACGTGGGGGAGAGGCGAAGAGAGGGCAGACCATGACCACCACCACCACCCCGATGCAGACGCCGACCCTTCCCGAGGCGCTGGCCGAGTTCGTGTCCGTGTTCTCGCACGGAGAGCTGGCCGATGACCTGGCCCCGCGGCTCAACTGCGGTGAGGTCGACGCGCTGGCTGGACTCCTGCGAGCATTCGAACGAGACGAGGCCGCGGACCTGTGGATCACGGAGCACGCGACCGACGACGACGAGGGCGACGCCCACCACCCGGAAGGAGAGTGAGACTCATGGCGCTGACCGTCTACTCGAAGCCGTCGTGCGTGCAGTGCACGATGACCTACCGGGTGCTCGAGAAGAAGGGCATCGAGTACACCGTCGTGGACATCACGACAAACCCCGCAGCGCTCGCGTACATCACGGAGGAGCTGGGCTACTCCGCCGCTCCCGTGGTCGTCGCGGGCGACCAGGACCACTGGTCGGGCTTCCGCCCGGACCTCATCGAGAAGCATGCGGCATGACCAGGCCGGACGCCTCGAATGACGAGTACCGGGCCGGGTATCTCGCTGGGCAGGCCGATCGGCAGGGAGAAATCGACGCGCTCGACTTCCTGGCCGATCGGCTCTACCGCGCCGCTTACGGCGACGAGCGACGCCTTCCGGCCTACGCCTCGACGCGCGCCGAGCTCGAACAGCGCCGAGCGCTGTCCGAGCCGCCGGTCGAGGTCACCCGACGCGACGCTCTGGCGTCCTGGGGCATCGAGCCGGCCCCGACAGACACCCCCGCGGCCGACGCCGCGAAAGAGATCCCGTCGACGTCGACGGGACGAACGAACCGCACGAGCAGGAGACGACAGATGAGCACCAGGACCATCACCGGCAATCTCGCCGCCGACCCCGAGGCCGTACAGGCCGGCCGCGTGCAGATCGTGAAGCTGCGCGTCATCGAGAACACCGGAGAGTTCCGCGGGGGAGAGTGGACCGCTCACGAGGCGCCGACGACGCACTTCGTGGAAGCGAAGTTCGAGCTGGGCGAGCACGTGCTCGCCTCCCTCCACAAGGGCGACGCTGTGATCGTCGTCGGCTACGAGCGCACCGTCGCCTGGGGCGAAGGCGAGAACCGCCGCACCGGCCGCGTCCTCGAAGCCGACGCCATCGGACCCAATCTCGCCCGTGCAGCCGCGATCATTCAGACCGCTCCGAGGATGCCCCGCCGTCTCGCAACTTACGAAGCGGAGTAGAATGACTCATCCTCGACGCGGAGCGCGTAGAGGATGACGTGATCCTCCGGGATCGCTGCGCGCACTTCCGCGATCGCCGCGGCGCTCGTCGCCGCGCTGCTGCGCACCACCGTTGATGCCGATTCCGCGCGCGTCCGGTGTGCCAGCTCCCACATGCCTCCATCGTCGCACTGGCCGGAACCTCACTAACTCATTTACTCATTAGCTCAAATGAGTGAATGACGTCATGAGTATTTGATCCGCGGGACCTGCGTGGGGGAGTGGCAGGTGAGCCGGCGGCGCCGGCTCGTGAGGGGCGGCCCCTCACGCTCCCCAGCGTCCCGTTCCGGGGCGCGAGCTGCACTCGCGCAGCGGCGACGGAACGCCGCGGGTTGGAGGCCGCTGCGCGGCCCGTTTCCCCCGTTTTCTTCACCTCTCCGCGGTCTCAACCTATTTCGCTCCGGCGGCTGCGTGCCACCGATCCCGGACGCGCCCTGCGGGCTTATTTCGCCCGTGATCGGCGTCACTCCGCCGCCTCCACTCAAACGGTCTTCCCCGCCGGAGAGGCAAAGAAAAACGATCAGCCAGAGGGAGACACACCATGAGCCAGCAGCGCGGCACCCGTACCGAGGTCATCAAGAGCGAGTACCACGGACCCGGAGCGGACGGGATCAGCCGCACCGCCCGTCAGGTGGTCATCGTCGGCGCCGGTGGCCGCGACCCGGTGACCGAGCAGACCCCGGCCGTGCACCTGGTCACCCGCGAGGGCCGCGCGGGGCTTCCCGGGGTGACGTTGCAGCACTTCGAGCCGGTCGACCCGGTGCCCGCGGATCGCGTCGGCTACATGGCCTCCGGCGCCTACGTCGTCGTTCCGGTCGACGTCGCGCGAGCGCTCGACCTGTTCCCGGCCGCGTACGCGCTGCACGACCGCAGCGAGACGCCCGCCGACTACCGCGACAACGACTGAACCCCCGAACCGAGAAGGAGAACCGACATGCTCACCATCACCCACACCCCCGAAGCCGGAACCCTCATCGAGGGCACCAGCCGGGGCGACGGCACCGCCGAGATCCTCAAGGCGTCCGGCTGGCGCTGGGGCCGCTCCATCGGCGCCTGGTACATCCCGCAGTCCCGCGACCGCCTCCCGAAGTGGTGGACCATCAACCGCGCCGCGACCGCCCTGCGCGACGCCGGACACGAGGTCACCATCGAGGCCGAAGAGACATTCCGCCCGACCGCCGAGGCCGAGGCAGACAAGATCGAGCGCCAGGCCGCCCGCGTCGACGCGCTCGACGCGAAGGCCGACCGGCGAGCCGCGGACGCCGACACCGCCGACGCGGCCGCGCGCCGCGCACTCGACCGGCTGCCCGAGGGCGGCGAGCCGATCAAGATCGGCCACCACTCCGAGAACCGGCACCGTAACGCGATCGCCAAGGCGGATGCCGCGATGGGCCGCAGCGTCGAGGCCGACCGCGAAGCCACCCGCGCCCGCGCCCGCGCCGACGTCGCCGCCAAGACCACCGATCACCGGTACGCGCCCGGGATGGTCGCCCGCCGCATCGAGCGGATCGCGACCGACATTCGCGGGTACAGCCGGAAGATCGAGGGCAGCTCGCACAACTTCGGCGGCGGCTACATCGAGACGACCGCGCCCGCGACCGGCGCCTACCGGGAGCGGCTGATCACCCAGCGCGCGCAGCTCGAGGACGAGCACGCCTACTGGACCGCCGTCCGCGAGGCGCAGGCCGCCGCCGGGGAAGTCACGATCCACAGCCGCGACACGATCGCCAAGGGCGACATGATCAAGCACCGTTTCGGCTGGCACGTCGTGACCCGCGTGAACCCCAAGAGCGTGACCGTCGCGCTCGACTGGAACGACGGAACCCGCCCCTACAAGGTCAACTACGCCGACGTGCAGGGACACCACACCGCCGCCGAGGTCGAGACAGCCCGCGCCGCGGCCGCCGAGAAGGCAGCCGCCGAGACGGCCGCCGCGAGCTGAGCAGGCGAGGGCCGGCCCCCGGGCCGGCCCGTGAGGGGCGACCCCCTCACACTCCCCGGATGTCCCGTTCCGGGGCGCGAGCTGCACTCGCGCAGCGGCGACGGAGCACCGCCGATCGGAGGCCGCGATGCGGCCCATTCTCCGCGTTTTCTTCACCTCTCCGCGGTTTCAACCTATTTCGCTCCATCGGCTCCGTGCCGCCGCTATCGGACGCGCCCTGCGGGCTTATTTCGCCCGCTATCAGCGTCACTGCGCCGCCTCCACTCAAACGGTTTTCCCCGCCGGAGAGGCAAAGAAAAACGATCAGCCAGAGGGAGCACCCACACCATGCAGACCGCCACCGACTTGCAGACCACGGCCAAGACCTATCTCACGCTCGCCAACACTCGCGCGGTCAGCATCCGCGTCGTGGGCACCGACCCCAAGACGACGCCCTCCGTGCTCGTCACCCGTCGTCCCTCCGGCGTCTGGGAGGCGTGGCACTCCGACCATCTGCACGGCATCACCAGCGGCTCGTTCCGCCACTGCGTCACCCACGCTCGCCGCGCAGCGATCCGCCGCGTCGCCCCGTTCCTGAGCCGCTGAGAGGACCTGACCATGACTCGCACTGATACCGGCCGCGCGAGCGCCGAACAGCTCGCCCTCATCCTCACCACCCGCCGCGCGGAGTCCGACGAGGACGCCGCCGCCACGGACGCCGAGATCCTCGCGCACGTCCGCAACACCCTGACCCTGCCCGGGGAGGGATGCCCGGGCGGGTTCCCCGTCACCGACGACGGAAGCGACTACGCGGCCGCGCTGATCGCGTTCCTGTCGCCCGTCCCGACCGCAGACGCGATGCTCGCCACGATCGAGAGCTTGCACCAGCAGGTGTGGGCCGCGGCCCCCGTCCTCACCGTCGAGACGGTGACCGATGACGGGGAGACATACCCCGCGCTGCGCTGCCCCGCATGCGGCCAGCTCGTCACCGACTCCGGCGACCTGTACGCCGTGGACGTGTCGACCAGGTGGAGCACCGCCGAGACGGACGCCGAGCACCAGCAGATGAGCATGACCCGCGGAGACGACGACTACAGCAGCACCCTGTACTACCTCCACGCCGCAGGCGAGCCGCACGCCGTCGTCCCGCCCGAGGGTTGGACCGAGAGCTGGAACTGACCCAGCGGGGGAGGGGCCGGCCTTCGGGCCGGCCACGAGGGGCGACCCCCTCGCGCTCCCCGGTGTTCCACCTTCGGCGGGGCGCGAGCTCCGCCCGCGCAGCGGTGACGGAGCACCGCCGGTGAGGTGCCGCTACGCGGCAGGATTCCCCGTTTTCTTCACCTCTCCGCGGTTTCAACCTATCTCGCTCCATCGGCTACGTGCCACCGATCCCGGACGCGCCCTGCGGGCTTATTTCGCCCGTGATCGGCGTCACTCCGCCGACTCCACTCAATTGGTTTTCACTCGCCGGAGAGGCAAAGAAAAACGATCAGGAAGACGACAAAAGCCCCGTAGTGAATGAAGCACCACGGGACCCGTCGCCTCAATGGTCGCACACCGATCAAGGAGAAACCATCGTGACTATCACCACCGGAACCGGGACCGTTCAGCACATCGACCCGACCACCCTCGTCATCGAGGCGAACGTGCGCACCAGCGCCCCCGTGACACGCGATTTCGTCGCGTCGATCCGCGAGAACGGCGTCATCACCCCGATCCTTGCCCGCCGCGACGAGCACGGAAACGTCATCGTCCGCGCAGGCCAGCGCCGCACCCTCGCCGCACGCGAGGCCGGAGTCGCCACGGTCCCCGTCTACGTCGTGGAGGGCGACGACACCACCGCGGACCGGATCATTCAGCAGATCATCGAGAACGACCAGCGCGCCGAACTCAGCACCGCGGATCGCACCGCCGCCTGGGCGCAGCTCGCGTTCGAGGGCATCACCGCCTCGCAGATCGCCAAGCGCACCGGAACCAAGACCGACGCGGTGAAGAAGGGCCTCGCCGTCGCGGAGTCCGCGACCGTCACGTCCGTTCTCCACGAGCACGAGCTGACTCTCGACCAGGCCGCGGTGCTGTTGGAGTTCGAGGACGACGCCGACGCCCGCGCCCACCTGATCGAGGTCGCGACCAACGACCCGACCCAGTTCGAGCACACCGCGCAGAGCCTCCGCGAGGACGCCGCGGAGAAGGCACGCCTCGCCGCCGTCGAGCAGGAGCAGATCGCGAACGGCTTCCAGGTGCTCACCCGCTCCGACGCCTACGGCGAGGGCAGCCCGTGGGTCGCCCTCCGCAAGCTCCGCACCGCCGACGGGGAGCAGGTCACCGCCGAGCACATCGCCGCGATCCCGG
This sequence comes from Rathayibacter sp. VKM Ac-2759, assembly GCF_009834225.1. Classification (NCBI taxonomy): domain Bacteria; kingdom Bacillati; phylum Actinomycetota; class Actinomycetes; order Micrococcales; family Microbacteriaceae; genus Rathayibacter; species Rathayibacter sp. VKM Ac-2759. The sequence goes on along the minus strand of NZ_CP047177.1, from coordinate 63,021 downwards.
TTCGCGGGGCTCTCATCGACACCCGCTGGAACGGCGACATCGACGTGACCCACTTCGTGCAGGAGCCCACGGAGGCCGGATTCACCTACGCCTACCGCGGCGACGTGCCCGCCGCGGCGCTCACCCCCGAGGAGGCGGAGGAGGAGCGCGTCGAGAAGTCCGCCGAGCGGAAGGTGCTCATCGCCAACAACAAGGCGTGGACTGCCGCCGAGACGGTCCGCCGCCAGTGGATCGCCACGTTCCTCAGCCGCAAGACGCTTCCGAAGGATGCGGATCGGGTGATCGCTCTCGGGCTCACCGCGCACCGGTTTGCGGTGTCGTCGGGGATGAGCAACGGCAGCGACCTCGCCCACACGCTGCTCGGCATCGACCGCCCCTCCGGCTACCGCACCGACGCTCTCGCCGCGCTGGTCGAGGCGAACCCGGCGAAGGCCCGGCTGGTCGCGCTGGCCGTCGTGCTCGGAGGTCAGGAGGCGAACACGAGCAAGGAGTCGTGGCGACGCGGCGACGAGCGCGCCGCCGCCCACTTCCGCCAGCTCGCTGCGTGGGGGTACGCGCTCTCCCCGGTCGAGCAGGTCGTCACGGGCGAGAGCACCCCGGCTAACGCCGCCGGGATCAGCTAGCCGCTCCGCGGGGACCGGCATCCGCCGGTCCCCGCACCCCCGCTCCCGACTCCTGCAGAAAGGCCCGCCATGACCACCACCACGACACCCGCCGTCGACGTCGACGTGTGGGGACACACCCCGGCGCTGCGCGATGCGCAAGCCGCCGTCGCCGCCGCCACCGCGACCGGCGACCTCGACGCGATCGCCGCGGCCGCGCGAGCGCTGATCGTCGCCGCGGCCGCGCGAGCGCTGATCGTCGCCGCGGCCGCGCACGCCTGGCCCACCGCTACCGCCCTCGTGTTCAAGTACGAGACGACCGGCCCCGTCGCCCACGTCTGGGGGCTGTGGAGAGTCCTCGACGCCGATCGTCAGACCCTCCGCGAGTGGGAGGACGACCCGGGCGGCATGAGCGATGAGTCCGAGGAGGAGCTGGTGGCCCTGGACCTCATCAGCAACCGCCGCGAAACCCTCGACTACACCGACTTCGGAAAGCCCATCGGCTCCACCGTCCTGATCCTGCACACCCTCACCCTCTGAGCGCGGGCGCGGGCCGCCCCGGACCGGGCCGGCCCGTGAGGGGCGACCCCCTCACACTCCCCGATGTTCCGCCGGCGGCGGGGCGCGAGCTCCGCCCGCGCAGCGTCGACGGAGCGACGCCCGGAGGTCGACCGGCTGCGCCGGCCGCCGTTGGTCGCCCTGCGGGCTCACACCCTTTTTTGCCGTGAAGCCTTCGGCGGCTCCCTCCGCTTCGCTGCGGTCGTAGCTACCTACGGGCTCCGTTCAAGTGGCTGCGCCACCGACTCCTCCGAGACTTTCAGCACGCGGTCGCTGCGCTCCCTGATCTGAGGACCACGGGCTGCAGACCCGTCATCCCTGCCCCCATTGAACAAGCTGGTTGCACTGCGCCCTCCGGTTGCTAAGGCGGAAAACCGCCTTCCAGCTCGAGCAGACACGGCCGCTGGCGTGATCGGCGTTGCGACGAGCCGTGCACCGGTCAGCGCATCTCGTGCGCGATCTCCAGGAACGCCGCCGCGGACGACCCGATGCGATCGGACCAGATGGCGCGGAGGGGTCGCACGAGTGCTGGTCCGCGGAGGGGCACTCGTATCAGTGAGCGCGCGGCGAGATCTGTTTCGACGGTGAGGATGCTCATGACTGCGGGCGCGATGCCGGCGCGGGCGTTCGCTCGGATGATCGCCGTCGTTTCAAGGATCGCGGCGGGAGTCGTGAGTGCGAGCCCGGCGTCGTGGAGCCATGCTTCGAGGGTCGTCCGGGTGCCGGAGCCTTCCTCTCGTGTCAGCAGTGCGGTGCCGGCCAAGTCCTCGGCGCTGATACTCGCCGCGCGTGCCCAGGGGTGGTCGGGTGCCACGACGACAGCGAGTTCGTCCTCCGTGACCACGTCAGAGGAGAGCGTGGCCGTGGACGCTGGTGTCTCGACGAATCCGAGTTGCGCGGCACCGGATCTCACGAGCTCTGTGACCGTGGCTGAATTGCCGGCGATCAGCTGCACACTCACCTCGGGTGTGCGCTGTCGGAATTCGAGGAGCCAGCGTGGGAGCAGCAGTTCGGCGATGGTCTGCGACGCCGCGAGAACCAGTGAGCCGGTCGGCTGTCGCAGTGCTGCCGCGCCCGCCTCGAGGCGGCGGGACGCCTCGAGGACCGGGCCGGCCAGCTCGAGCACGAGCCGGCCCGCGTCGGTCATCAGGGACCCGGTCGGAGAGCGGCGCACGAGCGGCTGCCCGATGGCGCGCTCCGCGACCCGCAGACGCGCCGAGACGGCCTGCTGGGTGACGCCGAGGTCTTCGGCAGCGCGGGAGAGCGAGCCCGCCTCGGCGATGCGCTCGAGCACCTCCAGCGTGTCGAGATCCAGGATCCGGTCCGTCAATCGCCGCGTCGCCACAAGCACTCATTGTGCCCCGCCAAGACGATCGCTGTATCGGCTGGTGCCGGCGATGCTCAGGCTGGAGGCATGACAACTTTCTCCCCCGCCCGCGCATCTTCCTCGATCGGGCATCCTCCGCGGTCGAGGCGCTTGTTCCGGGAGTTGGAGCATCCGGGACTGATCGTGTCGAACCTGACGCCGAACTGGTTCGCGTCGATCATGGGCACCGGCATCGTCGCGGTCGCCGCCGCGTCCCTGCCACTCCAGTTCCCCGGACTCCGCACCGGGGCCACCGTCGTCTGGGCGATCGCCGCGCTGCTGCTCGTCGCGCTGACGGTCGCGACCGGGCTGCACTGGGTCCGCTACCGCGGTACAGCGGTGAGGCACCACCTGAATCCCGTGCTCTCGCACTTCTACGGCGCGCCGCCCATGGCGTTCCTCACTGTCGGCGCGGGAACCCTCCTCCTCGGCAAGGACTGGATCGGCCTGCCGGCCGCTGTCACCATCGACTGGGTGCTCTGGGGTGCGGGGACTCTCGGCGGGCTGGTGACGGCGGTCCTGGTGCCCTACCTCGCGTTCACCCGGCATGAGAACAAGCCCGATTCGGCGTTCGGCGGCTGGCTGATGCCGATCGTTCCGCCGATGGTGTCCGCTTCCACCGGCGCACTGCTGCTGCCGTACGCGCCCGCCGGGCAAGCGCGGGAGACGCTCCTGTGGTCCTGCTACGGCTTCTTCGGCCTCAGCCTGGTCGCGTCGCTGGTGGTGATCACCCTGATCTGGAACCGGCTCGCGCAGCACAAGGTCGGAGCGGCGGGGATGGTGCCGACGCTGTGGATCGTCCTCGGTCCGGTCGGACAGTCGATCACCGCCGTGAATCTGCTCGCCTCGAACGCGCCCACCGTCGTGGACGCCGGCATGGCGCGTGCGCTGCTGGTCGTGGCTCTGGTGTACGGCTTCGCGATGCTCGGCTTCGCACTGCTCTGGACCGTCATCGCCCTCGCGATCACCCTCCGCACCGCGAAGGAGCACCTGCCGTTCAGCCTGACGTGGTGGTCGTTCACGTTCCCCGTCGGCACCTGCGTCACCGGACTGAACGGCCTCGCCCTGCACTCCGGTCTCACGGTTGTCGCCGGCCTCGCGGTGCTCTACTACGTCGGCCTGGTCGCCGCGTGGATCATCGTCGCCGCCCGCACGTTCCACGGTTCCGTGATCCGCGGAACCCTGCTCGCACCACCGCGGCCGGCCTGACCGGGATCGAGGACCATCGTGGATGTCCGAAGCCTGAACGCCCTCGCCGAGACCTGGCGGAGTACCGCGGACGCGACCGGACGCTTCGTTCCGGGCTTCGATCCCTGCTCCGGCGGCACCGCCAGTCGCGTCCTGGTGCTGATGCAGTCACCCGGCCCTCGGACGATCGCCGCGGGATCCGCTGCCGTCTGCAGCGAGGACAACCTCGGGCCCACCGCCGCCGCGTTCCGGGCGGCCCGAATCGAGTCCGGACTCTCCCGCGACCACTACCTCCGATGGAACCTCATCCCGTGGGAGATCCCTGGCCGCGTCCGCCCCGCGGACATCGAGGAGGGTCGGCTCGCGCTCGGTGAGCTGCTGGAGCTGCTGCCCGCGCTCGGCGCCGTCGTCACCTACGGGACCGTGGCGCTCGACGGGGTCATGCGCTATCTGACCCTGCACGATGATCCCCGTGTCGTCCCCGTACTCGCGGCACCGCACCCCTCACCGGCCAACGGACGTCACCGCGCCGACCAGCACCTCCGCTCCGTGAACGCGCTCCGCCTCGCGAATCGTCTCGGATCCGGTCGGCGAATCGCAGACTGACGGCACTGAAGGGAGACGTCCGCGGCTCGGTCGGCACCGGTCGTCGTGACCGATGAGGCGCTGATCTCAGACGGTCCCCGTCCTCGGACCGCTGACGGGAGCGGCCGGGTCGTCCACGACGTCGACGGTGTACGCCGCGCCGTGCTCGAGCGTGTGGCCGACGGTGCACTGGCGATCCACGGCCCGGTGGGTGCGTTCGGACAGTGAGGCGATCCGCTCGGGATCGAGCGCCGACAGGTCGGCGCGGATCACGGCGGTGATGGAGTCGTAGCGGTCCTCACCCTCGGGCTTGGTCGCGGTGATGTCGGTGGTCGCTTCGAAGTCGGCTCCGAGTCGGCTGGCGAGGAGGTGGTCCGAGGAGAGCATGCCGCAGGCGGCGAGGGCGAGGTGCAGCAGCTCGCCGGGCGAGAACACGCCGTCGGCGTCCGACCCGCCGATGCGGACCTCGGCTCCTCGCGCGTTGCGGCCGATGAAGCTTCTCGGGCCCTCGCGGGTGATGTGCAGCGGTGTGGTCTCGGTGCTCATGGTCTGCTCCTGTCCTGTGTCCGCGGCACCGCGGGCAGTGCCGGTGTCTCCTGCGGGTGGGCGGTGTCTCAGGTGTCGGTGCGGACGAGGGGGGAGTTCGTGCCGCGGACCCTGATGTCGACGCCGGTGATCTCCGACCGGGCGATGCCCGTGGACGCCGCCAGGTCGACGGCGCGCTGCCCGGCCGCCGTCCAGGTGGCGACGGTGATCGTGCTGCCGTCTGTGCGGGTGATCACGAGTTCGTACTCCGCGTCGGCGGGCGCATCACCACTGTAGGTGCAGCTCCACTCCAGCCGGGTGCCCCACGGCTTCCCCTCGACCTGGATGTCCGCAGCGAGAGCGGGATCGTCCGCGATCGGGTCCATCGGTTCGAGGGTCGCCTCGCTCGCCACGGGAGCACCCGCGATGCCCGTGCCGAGAGCGACGCCTCCGAAGACGGAGGCGGTGACGGCGGCCGCGACGGCGAGGGACGTCACCAGCCGGCGCCGACGTCGGCGCGTCCGGACACGGTGAGCGATGGCGGGCAGCGTCACCGGGGAGGGCGGCGCGTCCTCGCCGTCGTCCGATGCGCTGATGGCGAGAGCATCCTCGACGGAGAGCCGACCGACGATGCCGGGCAGTCCTGCCAGCTCTGCCACGGCCGCGCGGCAGGCCGCGCAGCCGCTGAGGTGCTGCTCGTACTCGAGTCGCTGATCCGCGGGGAGAGCGCCGAGGACGTAGGACGCGTCCCAGTCGCGGTACTCGTCCTCCGTCGCAGAGCTTCCGTGGTGGTCGTTCATCGGGTGACGCCCCTTTCCTGCAGAGCCAGTCGCAGTCCGCGCAGTCCGTAGTGCAATCGAGATTTCGCTGTTCCCTCGGGGATGGAGTGCCGGCGGGCGATCTCGGGGACGGTGTGTCCGAGGAAGTACGCGTCCACCACGATCCGACGATGCTCCACCGACAGCGATGCGAGAGCGTCGGCGACGAGGATGCTGTCCAGGACTGCGTCGGTGTGATCGGGGACGGCGCCGCCGCCGTCCTCGTCCTTCGCCGGCACTTCGCGTCGGCTCCGAGCGGAGCGGGCGTCGTCGATGACGAGGTTGCGGGCGACGGTGAACAGCCACGCGCGAGCGGCGTCGGCGTCGCGTTCGAGGACCTGCGGGCGCTGCCAGGCCCGGACCATCGTCTCCTGCACGACGTCCTCCGTCAGCGCCGCGTTCCGAGTGAGGTTCTGCACGAAGCGCCGCAGCGCCGGGCCGTGACTCTCGTATAGCGCCGCCAGGAGCTCATCGACGGGGCGGGGCACAGTGCTCACCGCCTCGAAGCGCCACGGCGCACTCCGTCATCTCGGTTGCTCCGATCACTGCGGGTCATCCCTTCCGGTCCTTGCCTGTCGAGAACCGGCGACCCGTCCGGGCGATGCGCTTCGCTGCGCGCGGGGACGGGTCGCCGGCGCATCAGGACGCCGGGGTGGAGGTGCTCATGCCCGCAGCTTCCTTGTTCGTCGTGCCGTCAGGGAGGAGGACGTACCAGGCGTCCTTCACACCCTGCCCGTTGACCTGGCCCGGTGCGGTGTCCTTCGCGAACCGGTAGACCGGCCATCCGTCGACGGTCAGCTGGGTCGTCCCGTCGGTGCGCGTGATCGAGCCGACCTCTGCGGTGATCCCATCCGCGGCGGTCGTGCTGGACGCCGACACGGCCGGCCAGGTCGTGGCGCACTCGTCGTAGCAGCTGCTGCTGCCCGAGTTCTGCGTGTCCTTCGTGAACGTGTAGACGGTGTAGCCGGCCTCGTCCGTGATGATCTCGCCCAGCGGCGAGGACGCCGTCGTGAGAGCCGCCGTCTCAGCGGAGGCGGAGGCGGTGGCGGAAGGGCTGTCGGCCGGCGCTTCCGACGAGGCGGCCGAGCCGGCGGCCGTCGAGCATCCGGCGAGAAGGACGGCGGCGAACGCCGCAGTGGTCACAGTGGTCGCGATTCGCTTGAGCATGATGCCTCCTGTAGTGCGGGGGCCGAGGTGGTCCCACCGAGGACACGACACAGCAGTCGCGGACGTTCAACGAGGCGAGAAGATCGCTGGGAGAGCATCCGCGCGGCGGGCGGCTTCAGCGAGAGCGACGATCCGTTGCGCGCTCCTTCGCGTGAAGGCCCGAGGCAGCGCGCTGCTCTCCATCCCCGCGCAGACCGAGGCGAACGAGCACGCAGACCGCCAGGGAACGGTACCCGCGGCCGTACTGCTGAGGATCCGGGCCACCTCGTCAGGTGGGATCGGGCTTCGCTGTATCGCCACGAGGCGGACGCCACTCGGCGCGCTCCTGCTCAAGAGCAGACAGCCTCCCAGTAGAGGCTCGTCCTCTGGCCGATCGAACCCCCTCGGCGGAAGTCTCCGCGAGCAAGCAGACGCCGACCTCGGTCGGCGCTGTGGTGTGCGCTGCGCGCATTTTTGCCTGGAAGCCTTCGGCAGCGTACGGGCCTGCGGCGTCCACGCAAGCCGCTGCGCGGCCGGCTCCTCCGAGGTTCCCGCCACGCGGTCGCTGCGCTCCCTCACATCGCGCCGACAACCTCTCCTCCGCCGCCCTCCGGGTTGCGCTCCCGCCTCCGCCTCTGCTCGGCACTACGTGCCTTCCAGGCAAAAAAACGCTGGGAGAGAAGGAAGAACAGGCGAGCCAGACCACCCCCGCTGGCTTGACAAACCTGATTGAGAATCACGGCAAAAAACGATGAGGAAGAGGAAGAACATGCAGCAGATCACCACCGTCAGCACCTTCGTCCCGGCCGCGAACGAGGACGGGGTGCAGAGCCAGTTGCGCCGGATCACCGAGCGCGACGTTGACCTCTCGGGCCTCGCACGCAACGGGTGGGCACTCGCTCACACCGCCACGATCCCCGGCACCGAGGGCGTCACGTTCGTGGACACCCTGACCCGCTCCGAGCAGCACTGACCCGCCCACCACCACCGAGGGCGTCACGTTCATGGACACCCTGACCCGCTCCGAGCAGCACTGACCCGCCCACCACCACCGAGGAGGAACCCACGATGACCGACACGATCAGCACCGCACCCACGCCCCAGGAGCCGACCCTCCTCGACGCGATGGCAGAGTTCGCATCCGTATTCAGCGGAGACACCGCCGTCGACGTAGCCCCGCGCCTCAACTGCGCGGAGGTCGACGCGCTGGCCGGACTCCTGCGAGCATTCGGACGAGACGAGGCCGCGGACCTCTGGATCAAGGAGCACGCCACGGACGACGACGAGGGCGACGCCCACCACACTCAGGAAGGAATTCGGCGATGACCGAGCCGGAGAACACCGAGGCCGTCACGGCGTATCTCGCCGCCGATGCTGGCTACAGCGAAGCGGTCGCCACGTTCCTCGCCGCCGCTGACGCTTACGCCGCGGCTCTCGCAAGCGTGGACGTTGCGAGGGCGATCGCGCCGACCCTCTCCTGCGCGAAGGTGACCGTGATCGCGCAGATGCTCGAGAAAGCCGGTCATCACGCGGCCGTCGACTGGTGGCTCTTGATTCACTCCATGCAGGGTGACCTCGATGAGGTGGACGCTCACGCGGACTACTGGACGAAGGAGGGCCCGTGGCTCTGACCGTCTACTCGAAGCCGTCGTGCGTGCAGTGCACCATGACCTACCGGGTGCTCGAGAAGAAGGGCATCAAGTACACCACCGTCGACATCACGACGAACCCCGCCGCCCTCGCGTACATCACCGAGGAGTTGGGCTACTCCGCCGCCCCAGTGGTCGTCGCGAGCGACGAGGACCACTGGTCGGGCTTCCGTCCCGACCTCATCGAGAAGCACGCAGCGTGACCGGCCCGGACGTCACCGGCGACGACTACCGGGCCGGGTACCTCGCTGGGCGCGCGGACCGTCAAGGCGAGGTCGACTGGTTGGAGAACGAGGCGGATCGGTACTACCGCCTCGCCTACGGCGACGAGCGGCGTCTCTCGAGCGTCGCCGTGACGCGCGCCGAGCTCGAACAGCGCAGGGCGCTGTCCGAGCCGCCCGTCGAGGTCACCCGACGCGACGCCCTCGCGTCCTGGGGCATCGAGACGCCCCCCACCGACACCCCCGCGGCCGACGCCGCGAACGAGATCCCGCCGACGTCGACGGGACGACCCACGAACCGAACGAGCAGGAGAAGACAGATGAGCACCAGGACGATCACCGGGAACCTCGCCACCGACCCCGAGGCCGTGCAGGCCGGGCGCGTGCAGATCGTGAAACTACGCGTGATCGAGAACACCGGCGAGTTCCGCGGAGGGGAGTGGACCGCGCACGAGGCCCCGACGACGCACTTCGTGGAAGCGAAGTTCGAGCTGGGCGAGCACGTGCTCGCCTCCCTCCACAAGGGCGACGGCGTGATTGTCGTGGGTTACGAGCACACTGTCGCCTGGGGTGAGGGAGAGAACCGCCGCACCGGCCGAGTGATCGAGGCCGACGCGATCGGCCCCAACCTCACCCGCGCGACCGCCGTCGTCACGACGGCTGCGCAGCGCACCCCGCGCCGCAGTGCCGCTCCCGCGGCCGAGTAGATCGAGAGAAGCGATGTTGTACGACTCCCTCCTCCCCAACGTCCTCGCCGTGATCGCCGTCGCCCTCTTCGTCACCGGCGCCGTGCTGCTGGCGCGCATCCCGAACCGGCACCTGCCGATCCGAACCCAGAAGCACGCGCGCGACTTCGTGCGCGTCTACGTCACCATCGAGGTCGGCGTCGGCTCCCTGATCGCCTCCATGTGGGTCGACGGCACCAACTGGCTTCCCGGACGCATCTTCGCGACTGTCGCCTACGTCGCCCTGCTGGTGGGCCTGCTGCCCGTGCTGCGCGGGATCGTCCGCGTCGCGACCGAACGCGAGAGCGCGGCGCGCACCGCAGCGGAGTAGTCCCTACTCCGAGCCGCCGTCGACCCGGAGCACGTACAAGATGACGTGATCCTCCGGGATCGCCGCGCGCACTTCCGCGATCGCCGCGGCGCTCGTCGCCGCGCTGCTGCGCACCACCGTCGATGCCGATTCCGCGCGCGTCCGGTGTGCCAGCTCCCACATGCTCCCATCGTCGCACCCGACGCTGACACCGGCCGCTCGAGCGGGCGGACCGGCGCCGCCGGCCCGTGAGGGGCGACCCCCTCACACTCCCCGGCATCCCGTTCCGGGGGCGCGAGCTCCGCACGCGCAGCGGCGACGGAGCGCCGCGAATCGGAGGCCGCGATGCGGCCCATTCTCCGCGTTTTCTTCACCTCTCCGCGGTTTCAACCTATTTCGCTCCATCGGCTCCGTGCCACCGCTATCGGACGCGCCCTTCGGGCTTATTTCGCCCGATAGCGGCGTCACTGCGCCGCCTCCACTCAAACGGTTTTCCCCGCCGGAGAGGCAAAGAAAAACGATCAGCCAGAGGGAGCACCCAGACCATGCAGACCAGCACCGTTCCGCAGACCACGGCGAAGACCTATCTCACCCTCGCGAACACCCGCGCGGTCAGCGTCCGCGTCGAGGGCACCGACCCGAAGACCACGCCGTCCGTGCTCGTCACCCGCCGCCCGTCGGGGACGTGGGAGGCGTGGCACTCCGACGAGTTGCACGGCTTCACCAGCGGCTCGTTCCGCATGTGCGTCATGTACGCACGCCGCGCCGCGATCCGCCGCCACGTCCAGACCGTCACCCGCTGAGAGGAGCAGACCATGACCCGCACCGACACCGGCCGCGCCACCCCGGCCCAGCTCGACCTCATCCTCACTACGCGCCGCGACGAGTCCGACGAGGACGCCGCCGCCACGGACGCCGAGATCCTCGCGCAGGTCCGCAATACCCTCACCCTGCCCGGGCAGGGCACGCCGGGCGGGTTCCCCGTCATAGATGACGGCACCGACTACGCGGCCGCGCTGATCGCGTTCCTCAGTCCCGCCGCGAACGCGGACGCGATGCTCGCCACGATCGAGAGCCTGCACCAGCAGGTGTGGGCCGCGGCCCCGGTCCTCACGGTCGAGACCGTGACCGATGACGGCGAGACCTACCAGGCACTCCGGTGCCCCGTCTGCGCCCGACTCGTCAGCGACGGGGGAGAGCTTCGCGCCGTGGACGTCTCGACCCGGTGGAGCAGTGCGGAGCCGGACGTCGAGAACCGCCAGATGGACATGACTGCGGGGGATCACGACTACGGCAGCACGCTCTACTACGTCCACTGGACGGGCGAGGCGCACGCTGTCGTCCCGCCCGAGGGCTGGTCGGAGAGCTGGCTCTGACCCAGCGGGGCGGGACCGGCCTTCGGGCCGGCCGCGAGGGGTGACCCCCTCGCACTCCCCGGTGTTCCCCTCCGGGGGCGCGAGCTCGCGCTCGCGCAGCGGCGACGGAGCGCCGCAGCGGGGAGCCGCTACGCGGCGCGTTTCCAGGTTTTCTTCACCTCTCCGCGGTTTCAACCTATCTCGCTCCGCCGGCTGCGTGCCGTCTCTCTCGGACGCGGTCGCAAGCTCCCTTATTTCGCCCGAGAGAGCCGTCACTCCGCCGGCTCCACTCAATTGGTTTTCACTCGCCGGAGAGGCAAAGAAAAACGATCAGGAAGACGACAAAAGCCCCGTAGTTGGTCTAGAACCACGGGACTTGTCGCCTCAATGATCGCACACCGATTGAGGAGAAACCATCGTGACTATCACCACCGGAACCGGGACCATTCAGCACGTCGCACCCGCGGACCTCATCATCGAGGCGAACGTGCGCACCAGCGCCCCGGTCACGCCCGAGTTCATCGCGAACATCCGCGAGAACGGCGTCATCACCCCTGTTCTCGCCCGCCGCGACGAGCACGGCAACGTCATCGTCCGCGCCGGACAGCGCCGCACCCTCGCCGCCCGCGAGGCCGGAGTCGCCACCATCCCGGTCTACGTCGTGGAGGGCGACGAGACGACCGCCGACCGGATCGTCCAGCAGATCATCGAGAACGACCAGCGCGCCGAACTCTCGACCGCGGACCGCACCGCCGCGTGGGCGCAACTCTCCTTCGAAGGAGTCAGCGCCGCGGTGATCGCCAAGCGCACCGGCACCAAGACCGCGACCGTGAAGAAGGGCCTGGCCGTCGCGGAGTCCGCGACCGTCACGTCCGTTCTCCACGAGCATGAGCTGACCCTGGACCAGGCCGCGGTGCTGTTGGAGTTCGAGGAGGACGAGCAGACGCGCGCGCAGCTGATCACGGTCGCGACCACCGATCCCGCCCAGTTCGTCCACACCGCGCAGCGCGCCCGCGACGAGCGAGCCCGCGCACAGGTCAAGGCCTCTGCGGAGGCCGAGCTGACCGCCCGCGGATTCGCGATCCTCGACAGCGAGGTCTACTACGGCGACACCAGCCACACCCACATCCGCGACCTCCGCAAGGAGGACGGCTCCCGGGTGGACCCCGCCGACATCGAGAACGTCGAGGGACGCGCTGCCTACGTCCGAGTCGTGTTCACCGGCAAGAGCGCCGATGTCAGCTACTACCTCACCGACCCGCAAGCTGCGGGCTTTCGCAAAGAGGGCGGCACCACCGCCGGACCGATGACCGACGAGCAGAAGGCCGAGCGGCGCATCCTCGTCGCCAACAACAAGGCGTGGAACGCGGCCGAGACGGTCCGCCGCGAGTGGATCGCCTCGTTCCTCTCCCGCAAGACCCTCCCGAAGGACGCGGACCGGGTAATCGCCCTGGGCCTCACCGTGCACCGCTTCTCGGTGTCCTCCGGGATGAGCAACGGCAACACGCTCGCGCACACCCTCCTCGGGATCACGCAGCCCTCCGGCTACCACGCCGACGCTCTCGGCGCGCTGGTCGAAGCGAACCCCGCGAAGGCCCGGCTGGTCGCGCTGGCCGTCGTTCTCGGCGGCGCGGAGGCGAACACGAGCAAGGAGTCGTGGCGCCGCGGCGACGAGCGTGCCGCCGCTCACTTCCGCCAGCTCGCGGCCTGGGGCTACGCGCTCTCCCCGGTCGAGCAGGTCGTCACCGGCGACACCACCGCAGCGGACGCCGCGGGCCTCAGCTAGCCCGCTCCGCGGGGACCGGCAACCGCCGGTCCCCGCCCTCCCGCCTCGACTCTGCAGAAAGGCCCACCATGACCACCACCACGACTCCCACCGTCGACGTCGACGCGTGGGGACACACCCCGGCGCTGCGCGACGCGCAAGCCGCCGTCGACGCCGCCACCGCCTCCGGCGACCAGGCCGCGACCGCCGCCGCCGCACGAGCGCTGATCGTCGCCGCGGCCGCGCACGGCTGGCCCACCGCGACCGCCCTCGTGTTCAAGTACGAGACGACCGGCCCCATCGCCGGAGTCTGGGGACTCTGGCGAGTCCTCGACGCCGACCGGACCGTGCTCCGAGCGTGGGACGACGACCCCGACCCGATGACCGATGAATCCGAGGAGGAGTTGGTCGCCCTCGACCTCATCAGCAACCGCCGCGCGACCCAGGACTACACCGACTTCGGCACCCCCATCGGCTCCACCGTGCTCATGCTCCACACGCTCGCGCTCTGAACGTGCGTGCGGGTCGACCCGAAACGGGCCGGCCCGCACGAGGGGGAGAGCCCCCTCGACCCCCCCCGGTCACGCGCCTGGAACGGCCACCCGCGCTCGAGCGGTGATCAGCGGCGGGGACGCGGGTTGTACTTCTTACCCGCCCGGATGTTCCGGTTCTCGATGACCCCGACCACCGCCAAGCCTGCCGCCACAGCGACGATCAACACCCACCCGAGCACGTTGAACCATTCACCGGTGAACGCCGCGTAAGTCCGCTCGCCGGCGATCGCGAAGAGCATGAACGACAACCCGAACCACACCATGCCGTTGCTGATCAGCGCAGCACGCGCGAGCTTGGTCCGAGGCTTCGACATGCGCCCACCCTCCCACCGGACCCTGGACGTGTCCACGAGGGAACCGGAACCGGCGAGAGGAGTGATGTGCCTTGCGCATGGCGAGGTGGCAGGCGGGTGCTCCCCGAGTGGGCACCCGCCTGCGGGATTAGCCCCGGCTTGATCGCGGGTCCGACTTGGGCGCGATGGTGTTCTTGTCGCGGATCCTGCCGTCGACCCCGTGCAGGTTGATCTCACCGCCGCCGTTGCGGCTGCTGAGGTCGCGGGTCTGCTGGTAGGCGGCCGCCTGAGTGTTGGCGACCACGGAGGCGCGGCTGGAGTCAGCGCGCTTCCCCTTCCACTGGTCGCCGTCCTTGTATACGTCGTAGTTAGCCATGAGTGTCAGTCCTCTCGTGTTCGTTGATGGCTATCGCGACTTGGCCGGCACGAAGGTGATCGAGGATCCCGCCTGGATCCGTGCGGCGTAGTCGGACAGCTCGGGATCGCTGATGCTGCCCCCCTGGTTGCGGAAGAGCGCCTGGAGGGCGCTCTTGATCTCCGGGAGGGGCCGACCGGCGTGGGTTGCGGCGAGGGCGCTCATGCGCCGGTTCGCGTCGCGCGCGAACTGCTTCATGCCGTCGTCGATCGCTCTCTGGAGAGCTCGCTCGTCGAACTGGATTTTCATCGTGTACTCCTTCGTCCTCACATCGTTGGATGTGAGGTCAGGAGTACGGCGCCGTTCCCTGGAGGTCACCTCCAGAGACAGGAGTCCCGATCGGAACTAGAGTCTGATGCGTCGCCTGCCAAGTTGACGCTTCATCCCCGCCGTACTCGTTGGTTCCGCCGACAGTTGCCGGCGGGGTTTGTTGCATGAGGTGGGCGGCCCGCCTCATACGCGAGTAACCCTACATGCGGGGTCGGACATGATCGCAGCACACTAGATGTAGTAGTTACATCGGCGTAGTTATCCACAGGATCCTCCTCTGTTCATCCACAGGCAGAAGTCCGTGGACCGCCCTGGTGCCGCTGAATCCAGCTCATTATCCACAGCTGTGGACGGGCACTCACGTTCTCCTGAAGACACAACCCCCCGGCGTGTCGTCCCGCGCAGACCGGCTATGGCAGCCTCACGGCGCGGAAAGACCAAGCGTCGGTAAGGGGATCGCTCGCTGCGACACTTTCCTCCAGGCCGGCCCCCCGACCTAGGGTGGGCAGATGAGGCGTCATTCTGTTGCACTCACTCTCCTTCTGGCCGTCGTGGGCACCATGACCGCCTGCGCGCCGGATTTAGTGAATCGCGCGCAGCTCACTGAGTGGCGCTCGGATCGTCAGGCCGACATCGACGCGGACGGTCCCTTTCTCGCGGTGCTGTCGTCCGAATCGACCGCTGGGCAGGAAGGCGATCGGGTGGAGGCCACCTTCGACCAACCAGAGTTGCCCGGCGCCATCACCTTCGAATGCTTCGGAGACGGCACGGTCGAGTTGCAGCTCGATTCCGCTTCCACAACAGGCGCGGCCAACACGACGACGACGACCACCGTCGAGGCCGTGGACTGCGGAGAGGGTCCGCACGCGATCGACCCGGCTTCTCTCGGTACTGACCCGATCGGCCTGGTCGGCGCGGTGACAACGAATGCCGACCGCGACACGTCATGGTTCCTGACTATGCGCGGGGCGCAGAGCGCTCCCTAGCGGTTCACCGCTCAGGTCGGCTCCCTCGAAGCCAGCCAGTTCGTTCCGTATGGGAATCGCTCACCGGTACACGCAGAAGCGACACCGAGTGCCGCGAGAATTCGCGGCACTCGGTGTGAGTTTCGGCGTTCTGTGGCGGCGTCTTGACGCCGCTCCGTGTCGTGCCTAGTCGAGGAGTTCGGCCTGGATCCGAGCGGCTACGACCTCGCGGAGGGGGCGGACGTTTTCGGCGCTCCAGTCGGTCGGGTCGGGGAACTTCCACTCCAGGAACCGGCCGGTCGGGGCCGCGGGCAGGGTGAGGCCGGGCTTCATCGCGACGACGATGTCCGCGTTCTCGAGATCCTCGACCGTAACGGCGCGAGGGGTGCGGTCGCTGATGTCGAGGCCGAGCTCCGCGACGGTCGCAGCGATCGCGGGGTTCACCGAGTCGGCGGGCGAGAGCCCGGCCGAGGTGGCGGTGTAGCGGTCTTCGGCGAGGACTTCGAGAAGGCCCGCGCCCAGCTGGGAGCGGCCGGCGTTGTGCTGGCAGAGGAAGAGGACGGTGGGCTTCTCGGTCATGCGGGGGTCACAGCTCCAGTGTTCGTGCGGGTCCAGGTCTGGGTGGCGATCTGCACGGCGTCCCACGGGGAGCCGAGCGGGGGAGTGTAAGAGAGGTCGAGATCGGAGACCTGCTCGACGGTGAGCCCGGCGAACAGGGCGGTCGCATAGGTGTCGACGCGCTTCGCGGTCTCCGTGCCGAGGCGGCCGACGAGCTGAGCGCCGAGCAGGCGCCCGTCGCGGGTGTCACCGGTGATGCGGATCGTGATCGGCTGCGCGCCCGGGTAGTAGCGCTTGTGATCGTCCGCGACCGCGGTCGTCGTCGCCGGAGCGAATCCGGCGGCGAGGGCCTCGTGCTCGCGCAGGCCGGTCCGGGAGGCGACCAGATCGAAGACCTTGACGACTTGCGTGCCGACGGAGCCGGCGAACCGGGCGGTGCCGCCGAGAGCGTTCTCGCCGGCCACCCGTCCCTGCTTGTGGGCGGTGGTACCCAGCGGCAGGTAGGTGGTGCCGAGGAGGCGGTGGTGAGTGGTCACCCCGTCGCCCGCGGCGAAGACGTGCGGGAGGCCGGTGCGCATTGCCTCGTCCACGACGACGGCGCGGCCGGCGCCGAGGGACGCTCCGGCGCGGGCGAGCAAGTCAGTGTTCGGCTTCACGCCGACGACGAGGAGGACGACGTCGGCGGTGCGGGTGAGGGGTGTGCCGTCGTGGTCGGCGTGCACGGCGAGGCCGGTCGCGGTCTTCTCGATCGAGGCGACGGTGGTGCGGGTGAGGACCTCGACGCCGTGGTGGTCGAGTTCGGTGTGGACGAGGGCGCCGAGTTCGGGGTCGAGGGTGGAGAGCACCTCCGGGCCGCGCTGCAGCTGAGTGACCTGGAGGCCGCGGACGGTGAGGGCTTCGGCCATCTCGAGGCCGACGTAGCCGGCGCCGACGATGATCGCCGTCTGCGGGTCGCGGCTGTCGAGGTAGCGCTCGAGGGCGAAGGTGTCGCCCATCGAGTGCAGCACGTGCACGCCGTCCTCCGGCCCCAGCGCGTCCACGCCGCCGATGCCGGCGGAGGAGGCGAGGGCACCGGTGCCGACGATCAGCTCGTCGTACCCGATCCGGTCGAGCGTGCCGTCGGGGGTGCGGACGGTGAGCTGCTGCCCGGCGACGTCGATGTCGGTCGCGAAGGTGTCCAGGCGCAGCGTCATGCCGGTGGCTTCGAGGTCGGCGTGGGTGCGGTGCGCGAGCGACTGCCACGGCTGCACCTCGCGGGAGAAGTAGTACGGGATCCCGCAGATCGAGAAGTTCGGGTAGGAGTCGGCGACGACGACGGTCACGTCGGCGGACGGGTCGAGCTCGCGGGCGCGCAGCGCGGCGGAGATCCCCGCGTCGCTGCCGCCGATGGCGACGAGATGCATCGGATGGCCTTCCGGATCAGACGTGCGAAGAGGTGGAGGTGGTGGGGGGGACGACGAGGTGCCCGGCGGCCCGGGCGGCGCCCGGGAAGAGGAACACGGCGATGCCGACGCCGATCGCGGCGCCGACGAGCTGCGCAGCGATGAAGGGCAGGACGGAGGCGGGGGCGATGCCGGCGAAGGTGTCGGTGACGACGCGGCCGAGGGTCACGGCGGGATTCGCGAACGAGGTCGAGGACGTGAACCAGTACGCCGCGCCGATGTACGCGCCGACCGCGGCCGCCGCGAGCGGGCCGCGGTTCGTGCGGGCGAGGGAGAGGATCACGAGGACCAGGCCCGCGGTGGCGACGACCTCCCCGAGCAGGTGCCCGGCGGTGACCCGCTCGGTCGTCGCGATCGCGGTCGGGACCTCGAACATCGCGTTCGCGAGGACCGCGCCGCCGATGCCGCCGAGCAGCTGCGCGCCGACGAACACCGCCAGCTCCCGCCCCGACAGGCCGGTGCGGTCGCGACGACCGAGGAGCGCGTCGACGGCGGAGACGAGCGGGTTGAAGTGCGCCCCCGACACCGGGCCGAAGACGAGGATCAGTACCGCCAGTCCCAGCGCGGTCACGAGGGAGTTCTCCAGCAGTTGCAGACCGACGTCGTCCGGCGAAAGGGTCTGTGCGGCGATACCGGAGCCGACGACGATCGCCACGAGCAGACCCGTGCCGAGGAACTCGGCCACGGCTCGACGAGCGAGCGGAGGAGGGGAGGTGGTGTCCATGTCGTCGGCCATCTTGACCGCTCCCGATCGCTCAGTCAAGATTGAGTCAATGAACACCGAGCGAACCGAACTGGAAGCGCGAGCCGCCCGGCACGCCGCCCTCAGCGACCCCGCACGACTCCGGATCACGGACCTCCTCACCCTCGGGGACCTGGCGCCGCGGGAGCTGCAGGACCGGCTGGGGATGCCCTCGAACCTCGTTGCGCACCACCTCGCCGTCCTCGAGCGCGAGGGCATGATCCTCCGGCGTCGCTCGGAGGCGGACCGGCGCCGCAGCTACGTCCACCTGATCCCCGGGGCGTTCGACCAGCTCGGGCCCTCGACTACCGCGGCCGCGCGGCGGGTGCTGTTCGTGTGCACCGCGAACTCCGCCCGCTCCCAGCTCGCCGCGCAGCTCTGGGCGCAACGCAGCCCCATCCCCGTCGCCTCCGCAGGCACGCACCCGGCCACCGCGGTGGCGGCTGGCGCGATCGCGACCGCCGAACGCCACGGCCTCCCGCTGCCCGAAGGAGCCCCGCAGCAGTTCGTGGACGTCGCCGCCGATACCGATCTCATCGTCACCGTCTGCGACGCCGCGCACGAGGAGCTCGGCTCGGAGGCGCTGCACTGGTCGATCCCCGACCCGGTGCCCGCCGGCACGGACGCCGCGTTCGATGCCGCCTACGACGAGCTCGCCGCCCGCGTCGACACTCTCGCCGCGAGGGTCACGGCCGCCTGATCAGACGCGGGTGAGCATCCCGGCCAGGGAGTCGAGCGCGCCGGGAACGAGGGAGAAGTACGCCCAGGTGCCACGCTTCTCGCGGGCCAGGATCCCGGCGTCCACGAGGATCTTCAAGTGATGCGACACCGTGGGCTGACTCAGCCCGACCGGCTCGGTGAAGTCGCACACGCACACTTCACCCGAACTGCTCGACGCCACGATCGACACCAGGCGGAGCCTCGCGGGATCCGCCATCGCCTTCAACGCGCGCGCCAGCAGCTCGGCGCCCTCGGCACTCAGCGGCTCGCGCGCGAGCGGCGCGCAGCACGCAGCCGCCGCCTCGGTGAGCGTCAGCTCGGTCGTCGCCATGCCTCCACCCTCCCACACATTGACAGTCATCGATATACCGGGGCAGACTCGGTCCATCGATGATCGTCGATGTTGAGGAGTCCACCTGATGACCATGCTGCTGACCGTCCCGCCCCGCACCGACGAGCGGCGCCTCACCGACCTGCCCGTCGCCGTCATCGGCGCCGGCCCCGTTGGCCTGGCCGCGGCCGCGCAGCTGCTCGAGCGCGGCCTCGACGTCGTGGTCTACGAAGCGGGCGAGAGCGCCGGCGCCGCGGTGCAGCAGTGGGGTCACACTCGCCTGTTCTCGCCGTGGGAGTACCTGGTCGACTCCGCTGCCGGACGCCTGCTCGACGCCGCCGGCTGGGAAGCGCCCGCGGCGACGAAGCTGCCGACCGGGCACGATTTCGTCCGCGACTACCTCGCCCCGCTCGCCGCGACCTCGCAGCTCGCCCCGGTCATCCGCTACCGCTCCCGTGTGACCGCCGTGTCCCGTGAGGGCATGGATCGCACCCGCTCCACCGGTCGCGCTGCGACACCGTTCCTGCTGCGCCTGGACACTCCGGAGGGCGCCGTCGATGTCACGGCCCGCGCGGTGATCGATACCTCCGGCACCTACTCGACCCCCAACGCGCTCGCCTCCGCGGGCCTTGACCCACTCGGTGTCCTCGATGTCGCTGAGCACCTCAGTCACGCACTGCCGGACGTGCTCGGCGCCGACCGTGCCCGGTTCGCCGGGAAGAGCGTCCTCGTCGTCGGCGCGGGCCACTCCGCCGCGAACACCCTGATCAAGCTCGCCCGTCTCGCCCGCGAGGAACCGGAGACGAGGATCACGTGGGCGATTCGCGGCACCAGCCCTCTGCGCGTCTTCGGCTCCGGCGATGACGAGCTCGAAGAGCGCGGCAAGCTCGGCGGCACCGTCCACCAGCTCGTCCGCGACGGCGCCATCACTCTCCTGGACCGCTTCGAAATCGACCGCCTCGAGAAGACCCCCTCCGGCGGCGTCACGGTGATGGGGCGGCGCCGGAAGGAGCGCGAGAGCGTGGAAGTCGACGTCGTCGTGCAGGCCACCGGCTTCCGGCCCGACCTCGACATGCTGCGCGAGATCCGTGTCTCGTTGGACGAGATTGTGGAAGCGCCCCGCGCACTCGCCTCGCTCATCGACCCGAACCTGCACTCCTGCGGCACCGTCGACCCCCACGGCGTCGCGGAACTCGCCCACCCGGAGCCGAACTTCTTCATCGCGGGGATGAAGTCGTACGGCAGGGCGCCGACCTTCCTGCTCGTCACCGGCTATGAGCAGGTCCGCTCGATCGCGGACGAACTCGCGGGCGATCACGCCGCGGCCCGGCGCGTGCAGCTCGTGCTTCCCGAAACCGGCGTCTGCTCCACCGACATCGGATCCGCCGGAGGGAGCTGCTGCTCATGACCGCGATTCGGCCAATGATCCCCGGGGATTGGGTGGCGGTCGAGGCGATCTACCGCGAGGGGATCGCGACCGGGCATGCCACGTTCGAGGCCGAACCGCCGACGTGGGAGGCGTTCGATGCGGGGAAGCTCGACGTCGGGCGCCTGGTCGCTGTCGACGGAGAACAGATCCTCGGTTGGGCCGCGTTGTCGAAGGTCTCGGCCAGGTCCGTCTACCGGGGCGTGGTCGAGCACTCCGTCTACATCGCCGTCGCCGCACGCGGCCGCGGCGTCGGATCGAGGCTGCTGGCCGCGCTCATCGCCGCAGCGAACGACGCGGACCTGTGGATGATCCAGTCGAGCATCTTCCCCGAGAACACCGCCAGTCTCGCCCTCCACGATCGCGCGGGATTCCGGCGTGTGGGCATCCGGGAGCGCGTCGCGCAGATGACGTACGGGCCTGCGGCCGGCCGCTGGCGCGACACGATCCTCATCGAGCGGCGGCGCCCGTGAGGCCGTGACTCGCTCAGGATCCGCGTGTATCGTGATCGTCACAACGGGCCGGTTCCCGGAACGTTGCCAGCCGAAGACCCCGCCTAGCGGGGTCTTCGTTTTTAAGGCGTCCAGATCCGGTCGTGCGACGTCGACGCGTCGATCAGAGCGCCCAGGCGCGCCATCGTCGCCGCGGACTTTGGGTGCGTCTCCGTCACCGTCTGCCGACGCCGGTGCAGGTAGATCGCGAGGTCGGCCGCTTGCACCCCGGCGGCGTTCCTCGAGGACGCGAACTGGATCGGGGAGGAAATCAGGTCAAGGCGGCTCGTCAGGTAGCCCGGCGTGCCCAGTGACCGGTAGCTCTCGAACTGCCGCCGGTGCTCCTCCTGTGTCGCGATCTCGTCGGCTACGACGATCACCTCCTCGGTATCGAAGGAGAAGACGTCACGGCGGTACTCGTTCACCCGCTCGAGCAGGTGCTGCAGCACGATCTTGTGCGGCTGCTCCGGGTACCGGTACCGAGCGTTCAGAC
The DNA here is from genome assembly GCF_009834225.1 of Rathayibacter sp. VKM Ac-2759. Taxonomy (NCBI): domain Bacteria; kingdom Bacillati; phylum Actinomycetota; class Actinomycetes; order Micrococcales; family Microbacteriaceae; genus Rathayibacter; species Rathayibacter sp. VKM Ac-2759. The sequence continues at coordinate 41,508 of NZ_CP047177.1, read as the reverse complement.
GCTTCACGTCCACGCCGCGGAACAGGTAGCGGACCTCAGCCTCCTGCGCGATCCGCAACGCGGCCGCGTAGATGCCGGCCGCCTCACGATGCTTCCCCCGCAGAGGAGCCCACTCGCCGGCGCCGCCCATCAGCTCGTGCCCGTGGAACTCGACATCCGCCGGGACCCCGTGGTCCGCGGCGATCTGCTCCCGGAGAGCGGCGTAGCCGTGCTCGAGCTGCTCCCACTTCTCCTGTGTCGTTACGGCAGCGCCGATGAAGTAGAAGTCCTGGGTGTAGGACTCGTCCACGTACGCGATCAGCATCCGGTCATCATGTCAGCGACCTCCGCCACCACCAGCGGCAGAACAACGCCGATGAGCCGCTTCGAACGGCTCGCAGACGTGAACACGCCGCGGGAGCACTGATGCTCGGGGTGCACGGAGCGCACCCGATCGATCTGTCGTCACTGGTGTTGTCCGCGGGTGCGGAAGATGCACTCGGTCGAGCAGAGCTCGTCCCGGTCGGGGCACGCGGCGAGGTCGTGGTCGGCGCGGTCGAGGCGAGAGCGCAGCTCATCCAGTCGCGCGCGCTTCTCGTCCAGCTGCCGGACTCGTTCCGCGAGGAGCGGGCGGAGCGCATCGCGGACGTCGGTGCAGGAGGTTGTCTCGAGGGTGCGCAGGTGACGGCCGATGTCCTCGAGCGGGAGGCCGAGTTCCTTGCTGGACTCGATGAGGTCCAGGCGTGCGAGCACGTCCGCGTCGTAGTCGCGGTACCCGTTGCCGCTTCGGCCCGGGGTGATGAGCCCGATGGACTCGTAGTACCGCAGCGCCGTCGCGGAGACGCCGCTGCGCTTGCTGACGTCCGAGATCCGCACACGCCGACCCTACGACTCGAACCCCCGCTTGACCTTCAAGCAGCTCGAACGTTTACCGTTGCACCCCGTGCCCTTCCTTCTTCCCGGTGTGCTGTCGTGAGCGCGCTCGTCGCCTGGCTCGAACACCGCCAGATCCCGCTCTACCTCGCCGCGATCGCCGCTGGAGCTGCGCTCGGACTGCTGCTGCCCGCCGCGCACAGCCTGGAGATCGCGATCGAGCCGGTGCTCGCGCTGCTGCTGTTCGCCACGTTCCTTGGCGTCCCGTTCGCTGCGATCGGCCGGTCGCTGCGCGACGGTCGTTTCCTCGCCGCGGTCGGGGTGTTGAACTTCGTCGTTGTGCCCGTCATCGCCTACGGCCTGTCCCGGTTCGTGGCCGACAGTCCTGCACTGCTGTTCGGGGTGCTGCTGGTGCTGCTGACTCCGTGCATCGACTACGTGATCGTCTTCGCCGGCCTTGCCGGCGGCGCCTCCGATCGGCTGCTCGCCGCGGCACCGCTGCTGATGCTCGCGCAGATCCTGCTCCTCCCGCTATACCTGCTGCTCTTCCTCGGATTGGAGGGCGTCGCCGTGGTCGAGATTGGTCCGTTTGCGCGCGCGTTCCTGCTGCTCATCGTCGTACCGCTCACCGCGGCCGCTCTCGTGCAGGCCCTCGGTCGGCGGCACTGGGCGGGCCGGGTCATCGAGTCCACGATGCTCGGGCTCATGGTGCCGCTGATGATGGGGACCCTGTTCGTGGTCGTCGCCTCCCAGGTCGGCGCCGTCGGCGCGGTCGCCGGACAGCTGCTCGTCCTCGTCCCGATTTACGCCGGCTTCCTCGTCGTCATGGCCGCCGCCGGTCTGGGCGTCGCGCGACTCTTCCGCCTCGAGTACTCCGCGACCCGCGCACTCGTGTTCAGCGGCGCGACCCGCAACTCCCTCGTCGTCCTGCCGCTCGCGCTCGCGCTGCCCGCATCACTCGCGCTCGCTCCTGTCGTCGTCGTCACGCAGACCCTCGTGGAGCTCGTCGGCATGGTCGTGTTCGTCCGGCTGATTCCCCGGCTCGTCCGTGACCCGACGGGTACACACGTCAGAGGCGCATGATCAGCAGATGAGATTCGAAGTTCTCCACATCGACGCGTGCCCGAACTCAGCGGAAGCGATCGGGCGCCTCCGCGAAGCTCTCGTCGCCACAGGGCACCCCGATGCGGTGGTCGAGACCCGGCTGCTGCAAACGTCGGAAGACGCCGCGGATGCACCCTTCGCCGGATCGCCCACGATCACCCTCGACGGGACCGACCTCTTCCCCACGACCGGACGCACGAACGACCTCGCCTGCCGCGTCTACGCGACTCCAGTTGGACTCGCGGGGGCGCCGACGACCGCGCAGATCATCGACGCGATCACCTCTCGTGCCCACTGACACTCCTCTGACCTGCTCGTGCTGCGGCCGACCCAAGAACCGCCGCCAGCTCCACCAGCTCAACAACGGAGCCGCCTTCATCTGCCGCCGATGCGGACTATGGATCGCGCTTCGCCTCCGCCGCGACCACTGACGTAGGCGGAAGGTCCGCGAACGATCGTTCACGAGACGGCGAAGAAGCGCAGAGCCTTGTGATTGACAGCGCTGTGTGGCGCCGTTTTTGCATCGCTCATTGGCGTCGCAGTGGTCGTGAATCGGTTCTATACGGCGCCAGAGGTGCCTAGCAGCGATCCGATCAGGAATGTGGCAGCGAGAGCCAGAGCGCCGCCGACGACGATGCGGATCACCGGGCGCAGAGCCGGGCTGCCGCCGACCCGTGCGCTGATGTATCCGGTCGCGGCGAGAGCGATCGGCACCACCACGAAGGTCACCGGAACCCTCAGCTCCGGCGGAGGGAGCAGGATCGCCAGCAGCGGCAGCACGGCGCCGAGGAAGAACGCCAGCGCTGAGGCGCCGGCGGCGGCGAGCGGACTGGCGACCGCTTCCTCGTTCAACCCGAGTTCCGCTTCCAGGTGTGCGGTCAGAGCGTCGTTCTCGGTCAGCTCGCGGGCGACCTGATGCGCTGTCTCCGGGGTCAGGCCGCGCGCCTGGTACAGCCAGGCGAGCTCCTCGAGCTCCCCGGCAGGATCCTCCGCCAACTCGACGCGCTCCTTCGCGATCAGCGCACGTTGGCTGTCGCTCTGGCTGCTCACCGACACGTACTCGCCAAGCGCCATCGAGATCGCCCCACCGACAACGCCCGCGACACCTGCCGTCAGGATCGGCGCCGTCGCGGTCGTCGCACCGGCGACACCCACGACGAGCGCGGCGACCGAGATGATGCCGTCGTTCGCGCCGAGCACGCCCGCCCGCAACCAGTTCAGTCGCCCCGAGATGGCACTGTCGTGCGGCTCCGCGCGGGGAGAGAAGGGCGGAGGTGCTGAGCCGGTCGACATGGGGGTCATGCAAGCACCGCGGCCCTCGGATCGCCAGCCAGGACAGGCTGCCCAACTGACGCAGCATGCCCTGATCGCGCTCGGAGGGTCCGGAACCCAGCCCGGCGGCCACACTCGACAAAATACCCCCGGGGGTATAATTTGATCACGAGTTCCTACTGAAAGGGGAAGTGATGCTGCTCGAACGCTTCTACGACGACGACCTCGCCCAGGCGAGCTACCTCATCGGCTGCCAGGCCACCGGAGACGCGGTGGTCGTGGACCCGCGACGGGACGTCCAGATCTACCTCGACACCGCCGCCCGCAACGGGATGCGCATCATCGCGGTGACTGAGACCCACATCCACGCCGACTACCTCTCCGGTACGCGCGAGCTCGCCCGCGCCACCGACGCCGAGATCTTCGTCTCGGGGGAGGGCGGGGTCGACTGGCAGTACGGCTTCGACGCGACCCGGCTGCACGACGGCGACGTGATCCCCGTCGGCAACCTCCGCCTGCAGGCCCGCCACACCCCCGGTCACACTCCGGAGCACCTCGTGTTCCTGCTCACCGACGGCGCCCTCACTCAGGATCCCGGCTACCTGCTCTCCGGCGACTTCGTGTTCGTCGGCGACCTCGGCCGCCCCGATCTGCTGGATGAAGCTGCGGGCGGTCAGGACACGCGGTTCCAGGGCGCGCAGGACCTCTTCGACAGCCTCAAGCGCGTCCTCCTCACCCTCCCCGACCACGTGCAGATCCACCCCGCGCACGGCTCGGGCAGCGCCTGCGGCAAAGCGCTCGGAGCGATCGCGTCGACCACCGTCGGCTACGAGCGCCTCTACACCTGGTGGGGCCCCTACCTCGCGGCAGATGACCGCGACGGGTTCGTCCGCGAGCTACTCGACGGGCAGCCCGACGCGCACGCCTACTTCGCCCGCATGAAGCGCGAGAACCGCGACGGCCCCGCCGTGTTCGGCCCGCTGCCCGAACTCGCGGCGGTGACACCCGAGGACGCCGCCGAGCTGCTCCGCGACGACGACGTGGTCCTGGTGGACACCCGCCCTCCGGCCGACGTGCGCGCCGGCTCGGTACCCGGTGCCCTGGCGATCCCCGCGATCGGGAAGACCGCCGCGTGGGGTGCCTGGGCGGTGGACCCGGAGCAGGAGAAGCGCCCCCTCCTTCTCCTGGTCGACGGGCCGGAGCAGGCCGATCATGTGCGCGATCACCTGATCCGCGTAGGAATCGACTCCTACGCCGGCTACCTCACGACCCTCGACGGGCTCGAGACGCGCCCCTCCGCCACCATCGCCCCCGACAAGGTCGGGGATATCGAGGACGCCTTCGTGCTGGACGTGCGCGAGGCGAGCGAGTACGCGGCCGGCCACGTCCCTGGAGCGACGCGGATCGGCGCGGGACGGGTGCTGTGGGAGACCGACCGGCTCCCGAAGGACCGCACGATCATCAGCTACTGCCAGAGCGGCGCCCGCAACATCATCGCCAGCCAGGCGCTGCGCCGAGCCGGGTTCCCCGTCATCGAGATCGAGGGCAGCTACCTCGGCTACTCCCGCGCCCAGCAGAACGCCGACGCACCCACCACCTGAGACACCCGGCTGCCGCCCGCGCGCGAGTCTCCTCTCGCCGGGTCGCTGGGCCTCGCCGCCCGGCATCTCACCTGTGCCGGCCACGGCCCACCTCCTCGTTTCTGATCATCGGCGACATCCGCCTGCGGTGTCGCCGCGCTCCCGAAAGGGCAACCATGACCACCACCTCTTCCCCACTCACCGTCGACTCGAGCACCCTCCAGGAGTGGGTCAGCGAGCACGAAGACCTGCTCGTCATCGACGTGCGCTCCGCAGCGGAGTTCGAATCGCTGCACATCCGCGGCTCCTTCAACGTGCCCCTGCCGCTGCTGTCCGAGCACACCGACCAGCTCGCCGAGCGCCTCGGGAGCCGCGTCGTGCTGGCCTGCCAGTCCGGAGTCCGTGCGGAGCAGGCTCGGCAGCGCCTGGCCGCGACCGGCCTCACCGGCGCCTACGTCCTCGCTGACGGAGTACCCGGCTACGCCGCCGCCGGCGGCGACGTCATTCGAGGCGCTGGACGATGGGCGATGGACCGCCAGGTCCGCTTCGCCGCCGGCGTCCTAGTGCTCCTGGGCCTTGTCGGCGGACGCGTCATCGCCTCTCCGCTGCGTCTGCTGTCCGGCGCGATCGGAGCCGGCCTGACGTTCTCGGCCGCGGTGAACAGCTGCCCGATGGCGTCCGTCCTCGGACGACTGCCGTGGAACAAGGCCGCCGTCGAACCCACTGCCACCACCGCCATCGGCCAGATCCCCGCGCGGAGCGCGGCGTGATCGAATTCTTCACTCGTCTGCTCCGCCGCTCGTTCACCGGCGTCTCCGTTCCGAAAGCGAAAGAGCTCGTCCTCTTCGGCGCGACCCTCGTCGACGTGCGCACCGCGCAGGAATGGCGCACCGGACACGTCCCGGCAGCGAAGCACGTGCCTCTGGACATCCTGCTGACCGAGAGGGCCGGGATCCGAAAGGACCGTCCCGTGGTGCTCATGTGCCACTCGGGCGCACGATCCGCCACCGGCGCGCGGCTTCTCGCCCAGCGCGGCTACACCGCCTACTCGCTCCGCGGCGGCATCACCGCCTGGCGTTCCGCCGGCGAACCCATCCGCTGACCCTCCCAGCGAGGCATCACCCCGCTGACCACACGAAGGAGAACCGATGAACGAGATCACCGTTGCCGAGGCCGACCGTCGTCGTCCGACGAGTCAGATCGTCGACGTCCGCGAGAACGAGGAGGTCGCCACCGGCATGATCCCTGGCGCCCTGCATGTGCCGATGGGGCAGCTGGGGCAGCGCCTCTCCGAGCTCTCGCCCACTCAGTCGATCATCGTCGTCTGCCGCAGCGGACGTCGCAGCGCCGTCGCGGCGGCCGCACTCACCCGCGCCGGCTTCACCGCCGACACGATGGTCGGCGGGATGGATGCCTGGACCCTCGCCGGCCTCCCCACCACCTGACCTCGGATCGATGACCGTCCACACCCTCACCGCAGACACCTTCGACACCGAGACGACAGCGCACGACGTCGCCCTCATCAGCTACGGGGCGAGCTGGTGCGGCCCCTGCCGCGCCTTCGCGCCCGTGTTCGCGAGCCTCTCCGAGCACTACCCGTCGATCCTCTTCGCCACCGTGGACACCGAAGCCGAGCCGCTGCTCACCCGAGCAGCCGGAATACGCACCGTCCCCACAGTCCTCCTCCTGCGCCGCGGGGAGGTCGCGCACCGCCACGCCGGCGTCCTCACCGCGTCAGCTCTCGCCGACCTCGCGGAAAGCGCCCTCACCCACTCGATACCCCGGAAGAGCGCATGACCCTTATCTCCCTCCCTCTCGGACTCCTCATCGGAGCAGTCCTCGGCCTGGTCGGCGCCGGCGGCTCGATCATCGCCGTCCCCGCCCTCGTCTACGGCGTCGGCCTGCCTCCCGAGCAGGCCATCCCCGCGTCCCTGATAGTGGTCGGACTGGCCGCGCTCACCGCCGTGATCCCTCGACTGCGACGCGCGATCGACTGGCGCACCGCCGCCCTCGTCGGCGCCGCAGGAATCCCCGCAGCGTGGGTCGGCTCCCAGGTCAACAAGGTCCTCGACCCGGACGTGCTGATGCTGCTCTTCGCCGCCCTCATGGTCGCTGCCGGCATCCGCATGCTCACCGCCCCACCCACCGGACACGATCACCGGGTCCGCCTCTACGCGCTCCGCGCGATCGGAGTCGGCCTGGTCGTCGGATTCCTCACGGGCCTGCTCGGCATCGGCGGTGGATTCCTCATCACCCCCGCCCTCATCCTCCTTCTCGGCCTGTCCGCCGGCACCGCGGTCGGCACCTCGCTGGTCATCATCGTGATCAACTCCGTCGCAGGCCTCAGCGCCCACCTCCCCGGCGCCACCCTCGACTGGCCCGTCATCCTCCTGTTCAGCGGCGCCGCCATCGCCGGATCCCTCACCGCCTCCCGCTACGCCTCCCGCCTCCCGGACAGAACCGTCAAGATCGTCTTCGCCGTACTCGTCCTCCTCGTCGCCGTGTTCGTCGCGTCCGTCAGCATCGCGGGACTCCTCACCCGCTGACGCTCTCGCAACGGGCCGGCCAAGCGATCGAGAATCGCACCACAGCCTCCACACCGATACCCCCAGGGGTACTCTGATCCGGAAGCTATCGCGCACCCGCAGCCACAGAGCACTCGATGCGCACCTTGCGCCGCGAACAGGAAGGACGAGCATGACCGACACCGCTGGCCAACTCCACGACACGGACGCCATCCGGAAGATCGCGAACCGCCTCAAGCGCGCCCAAGGACAGCTCACCGCCGTGATCAGCGCGGTCGAGAACGGCGGCGACTGCCGCGACGTCGTCACCCAACTCTCCGCCGTCTCCAGCGCCCTGGATCGGGCCGGCTTCGCCATCATCTCCACCGCCATGCGTCAGTGCCTCATCACCGACGACGCGGACTCTGACGACGACATGGCTGACGCCCCTCCGCGCAAGCTCACCGTGGAAGAGCTCGAGAAGCTCTTCCTCACCCTCGCCTGACACACCGGACCGGACACCCCTGTCTGGTCCTCGTATTCGTGGGGAACACCGCGTCGCACCTGCGGCTGGATACTTTCGCGGCCACTACTCGACGTCTGGCAAGAGGTGACGGCGTTCCAGAATGTCTACGGCGAGGACGCATAGGTCGGTTTCAGGTCACTGCGCCTTCTGCTGGAGGATCCGCGGAGCGTCAGCGGACGCGAGGCCTCGGCCGACGTCGGCGCCGCCAGGCGCCCTTCTAGAAGGGCCAGACCGGTCGCACTTCGACGAGCCCGAAACGCGCCATCGGATGCTCAGAGGCAATCGCGACCGCCGCATCGAGATCATCAGCCTCCACGATGTCGAAACCGGCCACCTGCCCGGAACTGTCCTTGGACGGCCCGTCGACGACGATGCGTTCCCCTCCGCGCACGCGCACGGTTTTGGCGTCCTCGGCTGGTCGCAACCGATCACCGAGCACATACGAGCCGGATGCTTGCAGCGCCTCGACCCACTCGCCGACATCGTCGTGCTCGGCGTCGTAGGGCTCCCCAGTGGGGTCGTTGCAGATGAACAGCATGTAGCGCATGGCTCTCCTTCGAATCCCTTTGATCCTGGCACTGCGACGACGAATCACGCTGACCAGAGAGGACTCCTCACCCGAGCGCAGCCCCTCTCCTATCGATCAGGATGCTGCTTGACCTTGTCGAACCCAAGAGCATCCTGCGCGCGGTACGGCCGCCGGGCGAATTCAACGCTTGGCAGTTCGCGGCGGCCAAGCGAAGGTTAGAAACGCCACCTGGAGCGCTGCTGGTGTTGCGGTCCAGTCCGCCGCCTCCGGATGATGCTCTGAAGCTGATGACGCACACCGGGGGTTGCCGCTCTCGTAGTGTCACGATCGCAGCGAGGGGTGCATCGTTCGGGTCGGTGCACCCCTCGCTGCCGCTTGGTCCCACTCGCTCCCAAGCGTCAGACGACCAGTGCACAGGGATGACCGATCGAGCCGGTTGCAGCCTAGATTCACTAGAAAGGCTAACTAAGTCCCCTTTTGGGTGAGATGATCGGGCTACACGATTCGGGCGCTTCGTCCGAGACTGCGGCCGACCGGGGGTGTCAGACTAGCAACGAAACGACTTGTGGTCTCGTTCACTCCACCGTGGGCAGGGGGCGGCGTCTCTCCAAGATGTCGACGGCGAGGACGCGGAGCTCGACGTCGAGGCGCTGCGCTTCTCGCGTGAGGACCGTCAGAGCATCAGTCGGGTGCAGACCAAGGGCGGCGCCGATGAAACCGCTCGCCTGATGCACGAGAGCGTCGTGCGCGGACATCTGTCCGGCGATGATCGCGAACTCCGGCCCCTCATCGCCGTTGCGGCTATCCACTGAACGCATCTTCGTTGCGTTGGATCAGAATCCGTTGTAGTCGGGTGCTTCGGGGAAGTCGTCTACGGCGGGGTAGAGGACGGAGTCTTCGTTTGTTGCGAGACGCTCGATGAATATCGGTGTCGCCGGGGAGATCAGCACAGAGGTCGGGGGCAGCCCGGGCAACTCGATCATCGCGCCGCCGAGGCGAACGGCTTCCTGGATTCGTTCAGTGAGCTGCTCGAGGTCCGTCTCGGCGGGAAGGAGGAAATGGCGGTGCCAGATGGTCAACTGCAGTGGTCTCATCGTGTTCTAGCGCCCTTCTTCGCCCGTCCTTGTCTCTTACGGTACGAGCGTCAGCGAGCCGCAGGGCAGGCCCTTGCGCTGGCGTGCGAGCGCGTGCGACGTCGACAGACACGCCGGCTGGCGTCAGTGGAGGCGGGTATGCCGGCGCGGACTCTGCAGGCCAGAAACTGCGGAGCGCGACAGCAGGTATGTGCGATCTCACCTTGCTGAGTGCAGCCGCACGTCAGGTCACGCCCGTCCAGCTTGCTCGGGTAGAGCTTGAGGTTGATCTCGACCAGCGTGTATAGAAAATCAGTAGCTTTTCGAGACGCCTAATCAAGATGCGACTCGAGGTTCGCTAGAGCCGAGATCTCGGGCGCGAGTCTGTCTCGGAAAGCCGTCTTGCCGCGTTTCGTCTCAGAAGGGGTCGCAGAGGGTGTTTCCGAGCCAGAATGACGTCGTGAGGCTTCTGGGTTATACGCGTGTGAGTACGTCGAGTCAGGACGCGCAGCTGCAGCTCGACGCGCTCGTCGCCGCCGGCGTGCAGAAGCGCGACGTCTTCGCGGACGTCACCTCGGGGAGCAAGACCGCGATCGAGCGGACCGGGATGAAGAAGCTCCTCGAGTATGCCGAGGACGGGGACACCGTGGTCGTGTGGCGAGTCGATCGTCTCGGCCGCTCCCTGATCGACGTGCTGAACACGGTGAACCTGCTGCGCGAGCGCGGTGTGCAGGTCCGCTCGATCTCGGACGGCATCGATCCGTCGACGTCGACGGGCCGGCTGATGTTGAACATGCTCGCCACGCTCGCGGAGTACGAGCGAGAACTCATCGTGGAACGGGTCAACGCCGGCATCGCCGCCGCCCGCGCGAACGGCACCCGGTTCGGTCGGCCTCTGTCGGATCCGGTCGTGATCGCGGACAAGCTCGCGATCGCCGCAGATGCGCGAGCGCGCGGTCGCACCGCTGAGGACGCTGCTCGTCTCGTCGGGTGGAGTCGCGCGACTCTCTATCGCCACCAGCAGGCTCACGCAGCCCGCGAGAGTGCAGCGATGTAGCGACTGATGGACGGCCTCGAGCGGTGGCGGATCCTTCGACTTCACGTCGAAGATCAGGTCCCCCTCGCGGCCCTCGCCCGCGAGAGCGGCATCGGCACGCGGACGCTGCAGCGCTGGCATCAGCTCTATAAGAGGGACGGGCTCGCCGGGCTCGACGACGCTGCGAGGACAGACAAGGGCGGTCGGCGCACGGATCCGGCGACCGTCGCCGCCATCGAGCGGCTCGCCCTGACCCGGCCTCGTCCGTCGATCGCGACGTTGCATCGCCTCACCGTCGAGGAGTGCCTGCGCGACAGCAGGCCGGTGCCGAGCTACGCGACCGTCCGAGGGATCGTGCAGGCCCTCGACCCGGCGCTCGTCACCCTTGCGTTGGAGGGTCCTGCTTCCTACCGCGACCGGCACGAGCTGGTGTTCCGCCGCCGGGCGGAGCGGCCGAACCAGATCTGGCAGGCCGACCACACCGAACTCGACATCCTCATCGTCGGCGCGAACGGGAAGCCCGACCGCCCCTGGCTGACCACCGTGATGGACGATCACTCCCGCGCGATCTGCGGCTACATGGTCTTCACCGGAGCACCCTCGTCGCTGAACACCGCCCTCGCGCTGCGCCAGGCGATCTGGCGGAAGACCGACCCCGCGTGGGCGATGTGTGGGATCCCTGACGTGCTGCACGTCGATCACGGCTCCGACTTCACCAGCCACCACCTCGAACGCACCGCCGTCGAGCTGCACCTCCGGCTCATCTTCTCCACCGTCGGCCGGCCTCAGGGGCGCGGCAAGATCGAGCGCTTCTTCGGCACCATCAACACCGAAGTCCTCCCGACCCTCCCCGGCCACCTCGGCCCCGGGAACCGCAGCCCGCAGCCCGTGCTCGATCTTCCGGGCGTGGACCGGGCAATCGGCGCCTTCATCGCCACCTACAACCAGCGCACCCACCAGGAGCTCGGTGTTTCCCCGCGCGACGCATGGGTCGCGGACGGCTGGATACCCCGCATGCCCGACACCCTCGACGAGCTCGACGGCCTGCTGCTCACCGTGCCCACGCATCGGACCGTGCAACGAGACGGAATCCACTTCCAGGGTCAGCGCTACCTCGCGCCCACCCTCGCCCCGTTCGTCGGACACACGATCACCATCCGCTACGACCCCCGCGACGTCTCCGAGATCCGCGTCTACGACCACGACACCTTCATCTGCGTCGCCGTCGACGAAGCCCACCCCAACATCCGCCTCAGCCTCCGCGACATCGAAGCCGCCCGCCGCGCCCGCCGCCACGAACTCCGCCGCACCATCAACGACCGCATCCCCACCGTCGCCCACCGCGAAGAACCCCGCCTCGCGGACCCCACCCCGCGCAAGAAACGACTCCGCACCTACGAGGAGGAGTGATGAGCCAGAGCTTCATCGTCACCAAGGAACACCGCCGGTTCGCCGAGTTCGCGAACGCGGTGAAGAAGGAGCGCACCATCGGCATCTGCCACGGCGACGCCGGCGTCGGCAAGACCAACTCCGCCCGCCGCTACGCGAACTGGGACACCCTCGAGCCCTACCTCACCGCGTGGGGCCCGCGCGGCGAGGACGACGCAAAACACAACGCGCTCGCGCATCGCTCCCGCACCGTCTTCTACACACCCGAGGTGCTGCCGCGACCCAAGGACCTCATGCGAGAGATCGGAAAGTGGCAGGCCCACCTCGGCATCTGCATCGATGAACACCTCCGCACCATCGGGAAGGTCGCCGGCGTGCACAACGGCGACACCACGCGGTGGGTCGAGATGCTCATCGTCGACGAAGCCGAGCGGCTCACGCCCACCGCGCTCGAGCTGCTCCGCGACGAACACGACCGCACCCACCTCGCGATGATCCTGATCGGCATGCCCGGCATCGACCAGCGCTTCCGTCACTACCCCCAGCTCTACAGCCGCCTCGGCTTCTCCCACCGCTACCGAGCCCTCGGCCACGAGGAACTCCTCTTCGTCCTCGACCGACACTGGAAGCGCCTCGGACGCACCCTCAACCCCGACGACTTCACCGACGCCCAAGCCGTCGCAGCCATCGAACGGATCACCCGCGGGAACTTCCGCCTCCTCGAGCGCCTGTTCCCTCAGATCAGCCGCGTGCTCAAGATCAACGAACTCGAGACGATCACCGACGACGTCATCGAAGCGGCCGCCAGCGTCCTCGTCATCGGGAGCTGACCGGCGCCATCGGGCGATCACAGAACACCGCCATCAAGCGAGCAACTCCACACGATTTCTCGCGGTGGGAGTCGTCCCGTAAGACCCGCCCGGTGAAATGTCCGGTGAGGGGGTGCTGACTGCGACACTGAGCGGATGGCTGAACTGGTGGGATATGCCCGCGTCTCGACGGACAAGCAAGACGTGCAGGCGCAGCGCGACGCGCTGCTCGCAGCGGGTGTGCCGGCGGAGCGGATCTATGTCGACGCCGGCCTCACCGGAGCAAATCGCGACCGCCCGGCGCTGGGCAAAGCGCTGGAGGCGTGCGATGAAGGCTCGACGTTATTCGTGACGAAGCTCGACCGGCTCGCGCGCTCGATCACGGACGCTCGCGACATCGTGGATGAGCTGACGCGCAGGGGAGTGCGGCTGTGCATCGGCGGATCGCTGCACGACCCGCTCGACCCGGTGGGCCGGCTGCTGTTCAACGTGCTCGCGATGATCGCGGAGTTCGAGGGCGACTTGATCCGCGCCCGCACGCGCGAGGGGATGAAGGTCGCGAAGGCGAAGGGTCGACTGCGCGGCAAGAAGCCCAAGCTGAGCCCGAAGATCGAAGCGCACATGGTCGCGGAGTACCGGTCGGGGAACTACTCGATCGCGGAGCTTGCCGAGCAGTTCACGGTGGCTCGCTCCACCGTGTATCGGGCAGTGCAGCGCGCGGCTATCGCTGACGCCCGGTCCGTGGACGTGACGTTGCCCCTGCCCCGGGAGACCCCGGCGTGAGCATGCCCGAGACGCCGCGGCCGGCAGCGAGCATCATGCCGGAGCGCCTATCGGCGCATCTTCTGGTGACGGCGCAGGACGCAGCGAGGGAAGTGCTGACGGGCTATACGACCGACGAGCCGCGCGAGCTGTTGCAGCGCCTCTTCGACGCGGGCTCGGTAGTTGAGCATCTGGTGAAGGCGGCGGTCGCTCGGATCCATCCGTCACTACTCGCGGACCGTACACACGCTCAGTCGGTCTTGACGCTGGCGGGTGTCGCCCTATCGCCGCCACTGTCGGTCACCGAGCTGCGCACGATCAGTTACACGGAAGCGATGAAGCTCCTCGTCCTCGCGCAGCCGGTCGTAGCCAGGGTCGACACGGATGCGAAAGCGCTCGTCGCGGGGCGAAACGCGGCCGCGCACATGGGCCTGGTGAATCGCGCTGTCGTGGAGACGTTCGCGCAGGACCTCGTGCGCGTCGTCGGCGTACTTCTTCCGCTTCTCGACACGTCCAAAGAGGAATTCTGGTCCGCGCAATGGCTGCCCATCGCGAAGGCGTTGGAGCTCGAGAAGGAGGACCGGTCGCGCGCGCGGGTCGCGAGCAAGATCGCCCGAGCGCGGCTCGCCTATCTGGAGCTGATCGACGGCTTCGATGAGTCGAACCGGGAGAGCACCTTGCGCTTGCTGGAGAGGCGACTGTCTGAGTTCGACTTCTTCGGAATGGACCTGGAGCGCCTGGACTGCGACTGCCCGGCGTGCGGTCGGTCCGGCTGGTTGACGTGCGAGCGGGAGCTGCGATGGCAGGAAGCGAAGCCGACGCGAGAGGAGATGCACGGGGTGAGCACTGCTGTTCCGATCGACCTAATCCCGCTCGCTTTCGAGTGCCCGGTCTGCGGCCTGGCACTCGACGGCTCGCAGGGTGAGCTTGTCGTCGTGGAGGCGCGGGAGGTCATCCGCTCTGACCAGTTCGAGTACGTCAGTGACTCCGACTCGCGCCTCTGGGGAACGCCCGACTGAGCATCGTTCGTGCTGAGCCAGGAAGCCCTTAGAGCGAGGCCATCCATCCGATAAGCAGAGCGTCGGCCGGAGGAGCGAGGCCGTCAAGTGTGACCCGGAGGGTCATCCCCGAAGGGGACGCGGAGCGCTCTTGACGGTCTTGCTCCGGAGGCCAGAGTGCCGCGTCGGATGGACGGCCGGACGTGACGGACGCGCCACAGGTAAGCCGAGGCGAGCAGCGCGTGCGCCTAGGCGCGCGCTTGGTCGTGCATCATTCGCTGTGCTCGGGTGCAGGAGCCGGTGTCTCCTCCGTCGCACGTCGGGTGGACCGTCGAGCGCGAGGAGCGGCGCCGATAGTGCCGGGAGCGCGGGCTCCGGTGGCGCGCAGTTCCTTGTCGCTCCACCCGGAGGCTAGCGCCGCGTCCCACGCTTTGCTGTGGGCGTCGCGTGCGTCCTTCGCTGCCTGGTCTGCGCTGTCGACGTCGTTGGTCGCCGCGACGAGGGAGCGCACTGCTGCGACCCGTTCTTCGACGGATCGTTCGAGCAGTTCGCGTGCGGAGGCGGCTGCGGTGTCGGGGTCGATTCTCTTGTCTGCCATGCCGCCAGATTAATCGAGTCGCTCTGCGACCACCACTCTCGATCCTGCTGCGCGGATCGGACACCAGCCACCTTCGGCGGCAAGGCGCTTTCGATTGGAACCGGAGGAGCAAGGCGCTTTCGATTGGAACCGGAGGAGCAAGCTGGCCGGTTAGGTCCCCTAAGCTGCTTTCCGGCCTGGCGCTGCGCTTGGCCGGGGTGCACACTGGACGTGTGGTCCCCGCCAGTAGGCGGGTTCGCTGCGCTGGGCCAAGGGACGGAGGACGGGATGACGAACGAGGGTCGCCTGTTCGGTCGCAAGCGCCGGGCGAACGTGCCGGCGGAGCAGCGCCGCGAGAAGACGTACAAGGTGCGGGTGTCGCCGGCCGAGGATGCAGCGTTGCGTGCTCGGGCCGAGGTGATGGAGGTCACGGTTCCGCGGCTGATGTTCGAGGCGGCGACCGATGCGGAGCGACGCACGAATACGGAGTGGCGGGCGGTCGGCTCGGAGCTGAAGCAGATCCAGACGCTCATGGGTCGCATCTCGAGCAACATGAATCAGCTCGCGCGGTTCGCGAACACGGAGGGTCAGTTCCCGGTGGAGGCGGAGCGGTTGGCGGCGGAGTACAAGCTGTTGGTGCCTCGCGTGTATGCAGCGTTGGATCGGTTGGAGGGCAAGTGATCCCCAACGTCACGTACGGCGGGGACATGGGTGGGCTGGTGCAGTACCTCGCCGGCCCCGGTCGGACCAACGAGCACACCGAGCAGCACTTGATCGCGGGGGACCCGGCGATCATGGCGATGCACGGCGAGTCGGTCTTGGATCGCGCGGAGGCGCGGGAGATTGCGCGGAAACTGACGCACAATCGCGACTTCTTCGGCGTCGACGTGACCCGTCAGGTCAAGGTGTTCGACCGGGAGACGGGGGAGCAGACCGGCACCGAGCGGGTGAAGTCTGACGTGTGGCATTGCTCGCTGTCGCTGCGCGCCGAGGAAGGCCAGTTGACCGATGAGCAGTGGGGCCGGATCGCGACTGATTTCGTGGACCGGATGGGGTTCGCGGGGGACTCGTCTGGCAAGGCGGATTGCCAGTGGGTCGCGGTGCGTCACGGGCTCTCCGCGAACGGGAACGACCACATCCACATCGCGGTGTCGACGGTTCGCTCTGATGGGACCAAGGCGCACATTCCGCGAGACAAGAAGCTGTCGCAGACCGTGTGCCGGGAGTTGGAGCGCGACTACGGCTTGGAGCGTCTACACGAGCCGGAGCGTGAGCTGGGGGAGCGCGGTATCCAGCCCGCAGCACGCGAGGTCGCGCAGCGTCGCGGCGCGGTCGAGGTCGACGCGCACCGGTTGGAGCGTGCCGTGCGATCCTCTGCCGCGGCGTCGGTGGATGAGGGCGAGTTCGTGCGCCGGATGCGCCAGGCGGGCGTTCTCATTCGCCCTCGTTACGCGGCCGGCCGGGACGATGTTGTCGCCGGCTATTCCGTCGCGTTGCGGCCGGAGAAGAGTCAGCCGGTGGTGTGGCACGGCGGCGGGAAGCTGGCGCGTGATCTGACGCTGCCGGAGCTGCGCAAGCAGTGGCCGGATAGCCCTGAGACGGCGACCGCGGCCGTGCAGGAGTGGCGGGCGACGGCGAAGAATCCGTGGCGCTATGAACCGGTCGCACCGGGCCGGGAGACGTGCGAGCTGTCACCGGAGGTGTGGTCGGAGTACGCGCGTGACCTGTCGGCGTTGAACGAGCGAATGAAGAACGTCCCGCCGACTGATCGGGCGCAGTGGGCTCACGTCGCTCGAGAGACGTCCGGGGCGTTCGCGGCGTGGTCGCAGCGGTTGGAGGCGACGCCGGGACCGCTGGCGGACGCGGCGCGATCCCTCGCGCGGTCGGCACACCTGAGTGCGCACGAGTCGCAGCCACGTCCCGCGTCGTCACGGTCCCTCGCAGGGCAGGCGATGGTGCTGATGCAGGTCAGCCGCAGCGGTAACGCGACCGCCGCCCAAGCATTGGTCTTCCGTGAGCTGGCGAAGCTCAGCCGCAGCATCCACGACATGCACTCCGCGGTCGGGGACGCGCGCCGCGCGCGTGATGTGCGGGCAACGATGCAGAACCGGTTGGCGCTGGTTCGGGATCGCATGCCCGCCGTCGAGGAGGCGAAGTTGCAGCGCCAGCGGGCCGGCGTATTGACGCCGGAGCAGCAGCGGGAAGCGGTGGCGCGGTTGACGCCGGAGCAGCGGGAGTTGCAGAAGCGGATGGCCGCGGATCGCGGCTGGGCTGATGGATCGCCGGTGCCGAAGAAGGTGTCCGAGCCGAGCGCGACGCCGGACTATGAGCCGGCTGCGACGTTGAAGCCGGACCGTGACCGAGACGGTGGCCACGAACGGTGACCGTCACCGTCATGGGACGTACGAGAAGAGACGAGGGGACCGGATGAGCGAGCACAACGACGCCGATGGGGGCGTGCACGAGGACGTCGACACGGCACTGCGAACCGCGCTGACGGTGGCGATGCAGTTGGCCGACAAGATGGCTCGACTGCGCGAAGACCTGGCCCGCGATGCGCAGCGGCGCGACACCGACGCGGCGCGCGAGCTGGCGGCGCGGTTCGAGGCTGAGCGTGGAGTCGCTATGTCCCAGATCGACGTGGTGAACCGTCCCGAGTGGTGGAACAACGCGAGCATTCAGGACATCGCTAACGTCACGGAGACGGCCGAATCGTGGCGCGGCTTCGACCCGCGCGCCCAGGCCGCGATGGAGACCATCGGCTGCGAGGTCCAGGACCGCTACGGCGTCGACGTCGCCTCCCTCATCGCGGACGAACGCGCTCGAGCGGGGGAGGAGCGCACCGAAGCGGTGCAGCTCATCGCAGAAGCGGACCGGCTGGACCGCGCGGCCGACACCCGCTCCCAGGACGCGCCGAACGACGTCCAGGATGTTGCAGCAAGGTTGGAGGCGCAGGCGCTCGCCTACGAGGCCGCAGCGGCCCGTGGCGGCGATGAGCAGGGCCGCACCCCGGAGCAGTTGCAGGAGCTGGCAAGCGACGCCAGCAGCCAGGCGCAGCTCCACCGCGACACTTCCGCGAGCGAGCCGGCGGCCGACTCCACCGCGGACGCCGCACGCGCTGACGCCGGCAACCGATACGACAGCTCCGAGCGGCGCGAAGCGTTTGTTAAGAGCTTGGAAGGTCACGCAACTCCTGAGCAGATCGCGGTGCGGATGCGCGCCGACGTCGATCAGGCAAGGCCTGCTCGCGAAGCGGTCACCGCGCGTTCAACGCCCAGCCGCGGCGGCGGCGTTGCACCGTCGGCTGGTGGTCGGACGCGCGATCGTGGAGACCGCAGTCGGTAGTAGTCGGGATCCTTCCCGAGAGTTCGGACTGCGTGGCGTCGGGACCTTCCCAGGAGTGTTCTGAGCTGAGGCTCTTCATGGGTTTACTCTGTCGATATGACTTCCCGACTGAGCAGCAGCGCAAAGGCAACGCGGGTCATCAAGCCGTCAGGCACGACCGCGCAGCGCCGCAGCGCCGCCTCGGCAGCCACTAGCCGCATCGTGACGCGTTCTGCGGTCACGGGCCGATTCGTCTCCGCAGCGTCAGCCGCCCGCCACCCGGTGACGTCGTCAACGGAGCGAGCAGCGCATCGCGCGGCCGCCACCCAGTCGCGGTCCGAGTAGGTGCCGCCCGGGAGACCGGCGCTGGCCCGAAATGTCTTCTCCTACGAAGATTCAGCACTCGCTCTTCCAAGCGAGGTGGTGCTCGACACCTCCTTCGTGGTGAACGTCCTCATCACGACGGAGCCGTTGCATGCAGTGAGTCAAACCTTCATGCTCGCGCTGGTTGAGAACGAGGCGACCGTCTACTACAACCGGCTCCTTGAGCTCGAGTTGGCGGAAATAGCGTTCAAGGTCGCGGTTCGCGAGCAGCATGGCCCCGGCTCGTGGCCGAAGCTTCGTACAGATGGGCGTGTGCGACGACGCGCCGGGCGGCTGACCCAACAGCTTCTGGACTCGTGGCAGGACCTGCTCGACACGGTGCCTCATCTACGCATTGAGCTCGAGGAGGTCGGTGACCTCGTCGTGGACACGATGACCTCCTCCGGCCTGGCTTCGTACGACGCAGCGCACGCCGCCACAGCGGCGTTTGTCGGCGCCGATGGTCTGGTCACCAATGACGCAGGTTTCGGTCAGGTCGAGGAGTCCACGCTCGCGCTGTACGTCGACGCGTCTCGGGTACGTTCCTGCCGTCGTCGCCGTGGGGGCCGGTAGAGGGCGCACTGGTGCATGCCCTGCACCAATTGCAAGACCCCTGGATGACGGACCGCAGCAGCCCGGCCCATGCTCGATGACCGCCAAGGCCGGTGTCGGCAACCCGCGACGGGCATCGTATGGAGTGCGACATTGGCGGTGGTCGCGAGCGGGTGACCTGGCAGCGTATTAACCGCAGCGGCAAGCTAGTGGTTGGGTTGATGTTCCAGGAGGCCACCGATACGACGGCCGTAGGTGCGGAGCATTGCAATAACCTCGGGTCCGCCTACGGATGAGGCATGCCCACGAGCCGGCCCTGCGTCAGCTGCAAGGGCCCCCTGTCCTACCGATATATCTCCGATAATCTAAATTATGTCAGTTTACCGGTTCCGCGGGCGTCAGGGTGTCGGCTACGTGCCCGATCGACTTCGTCTCGATCGGCCAGGTAATGGTGTTGACGCTGAGACCTGTGACCGTCGGGCCCTTCCTTCAGCGTGGCTATTAGGCAGCTAGGCTACTTCTCCGTGCTTTTGGTCGGCTTTCCGTGGAACTCTGCCTGGATCGACTTTCAGATCTGGTCCACCGAGACGGAAAGCATCATCCGCGTATGACCAAGTCCTTGTATCGGCTCTTCGCCGGTCCGCTCACACCGCGGCATCAGCATGCCTGGGGGTTTCATTGAAGCTGCCTACCACCCGCCCGTTCGTCACCCTGTGTCATCGACAGCCTTCAACGGCGAAGCTGCGCTTGACGAGGAGATGGATCTTGCCGCGTGCAGTTTGTGCAAGAGCACTGCGATGCCGAACGCCGTGATCAACAGTTCACGAACTGATGTTTGCGCCCTCCAGGTGGCTGCATGAGCCGCCGAGCCGTCCGCGGCACGCGGGCGGGCTCCGTTCCTCTGTCGGTCCTGTTCTGGTTGGGCGTCGTGTCCGCAGCGTCAGGCATCGGACGGTTGTTGACGGGGTTGGAGTGGCTCGGTCAGCTCGCTTTCGCGGCGGGGATCGTTCTCGCTGTCCCTGCCGTGGTTCGCGTGTTGGGGGCACCTTCCGTTCTTCCGCCTGTTCTCGCCGGTGTGACGGCGGCCAGCGTTGTGACTGCGATGTTCGTGCCCGATCGAGCGCTGCTCTTCGTCATCCCGACCCCGAATGCGCTGGCCGATGGGCGAGCGCTGGCAGCTCGTGGCTTTTCCTCGATCGCTCAGCAGGGGCTTCCAGCCGTCGCTGACGACGGAATTGTGTTCCTGCTCGTCGCAGGCGTCGTGGTGCTCGCCTGGGCGGTCGATTTCTTCGCCTTCTTCGTACGGTTGCCCGCGGCCGCAGGGATTTTCCTTGCGGCGCTGCTTGCGGTACCTGCGGTGATCGACCCCGCTGACGTGTCCTGGCAGAGTCTCGTCCTCACCAGCTTGATCTACGCGGCGATCCTCGCGGTCAGTGCCCGACCGAAGGACCCTGCTGCGCAGCGCCCCACGCTCGCGTCGGCGGCTCCGTCGGTCGCCGTGGTCGGAGTCGTGGTGCTTGCGGCGGGGGCGCTCTCAGGCGCTGCAACCGGGTATGCACGGATCTCGTCGTCTTCGAGCACGTCGGGTGCTTTGTTCAACGGCTCTATCAACCCGATCGTCGCGCTCGGCGCCGATCTGCGTCGGCCTGACCCCGTGACGGTTCTGCGCTACACGACGGAATCCGATTCGCCCGTCTATCTGCGGGTGCTCACTATTTCGGAGTTCGAGGGCGAGAACTGGGCGCCGAGCGAGACGGAAGAGACGGCGCCGATTTCTGCACCTATCGCGCCGGAGGGGCTCACCGAGAGCGTCCCTCGCGTGATGGAGGAGGTCGAGGTCTCGGTCGAGACGCTCCGGAGTCGATGGCTTCCAGTGCCCTATCCGGTCTCGTCCCTTGATGGCGTCGGCGGTGGCTGGTTACAGGATGTGCAGGACGGGTCGATCAGAGGCGACGGGATGACACGAGCCGGTGATGAGTATGAGGTGACGACATTACGCCTCGCGCCAGACCCGCAGCAGCTCGTGAACGCGCCAGTTCCGACCGGGTTCGACCGGTACTTGGCGCTCCCAGACGACGTCCCCGAGATTGTCGGAACCACCGCGTCCGAGGTGACTGCGGACGACGCGAACGCTTATGACCGGGCGCGCTCGCTTCAGGCCTACTTCCGCTCCTCCGAGTTCACCTACTCCGAGGACACGCCCGCCGAGGAAGGGTACGACGGAGACGGGGTCGGTGTTCTCGAGGCCTTCCTCACCGTGCGCGAGGGGTATTGCGTGACGTTCGCCTCCGCCATGGCTGTTATGGCGCGCCAGCTCGGTATTCCTGCTCGACTCGCCATCGGGTATCAGCCCGGATCGGCTGAGCCATCAGCAGATAGCGAGGTCACCACTTACCGCGTGATGTCGTCCGACCTGCATTCCTGGCCGGAGCTGTATTTTGAGGGCGTCGGATGGCTGCCCTTCGAACCCACTCCAGGTCGTGGAGCTCCAGCGTCCTACACGCTCCCGAGCGCCACCTCATCGAGCGGATCCGTTGCACCCCAAGCGGTCCCGACGACAGCGGCCGGAGAGGAACCTGAGGCGAGCGCGACGCCCACCACAAACACGCCGACCCCCACCGCGATAGCCGGTGGTGCTGTGGCCACCGGAATGTCCTCCGCACCGGTCGTCACCGCATGGATTCTTCTCGCGTTCCTCTTCCTGGTCCCCTGGCTGCTCCGCGCCAACCAGCGCGCCGGACGACGGCGGGCTGCAACGAGGGGCTCGACGGAGTCCGCCTGGGCTGAGCTTCTCGCAAGCGCTCGCGACCTCGGCATACCGGTCGAGCGCTCCGGAACCCTGCGTGCGCAAGAGCGCGCCCTCATGGAGGCCCTCGGCAGGGATGAGCGGGCGCTCGAAGCCCTTCAAGGGCTGCGCTGGAGGCTCGAGCAGGTGCGGTACGCACCGGTCGCGAGTGGCGACAAGACCACCTGGGCAGCGTCGTCGCGGGTGGTCGCCGCACTGCAGGCCTCTGCCGGTATTCCACGTCGCCTGCTCGCAACCGTCCTGCCCCGTTCCGTGGCGGAAGCCCTCACACGGATCAGGTCCTCACAACCCGAGGGATAGCCGCAGGGTGATCACGAACTCCCTCTACTCCCCCGGCTACTCCCCTGATCGAGCCACGAGACGTTTGCAGCCGTTCGGGGCAGTGGCCCCGGCGCAAGGTCGATGAACGTTCCGCCGTTGCCGGTGGCTTGCTGCTGAACGCGGAGGCTTCGCCAGAGCGCCGGTCTAGTTGACGCGAGCTGCTTGCGCCGTGGAGCTTTGCTGGCTCTTCCCAGATGAGGGTGTAGGTCGGCCGGGAGCGTCGGTCCGCAGATAGACGTCGAGGTCTCCCGACGACGGAGGTTCCTACGCCATCCGTCCGAAAGACCTCGACGTGACCGACGCTACCCCGCCGGCCGGCTTCGGCCGCCCTGACCTGACCGCCTTCGCGTCTCATCCCAGTCGACCCTGATCGAGTCTGCTGACCCCCTCGACGAGAACGCAGCGACATCACAGCCACCCAACCCCGACCGTCCGGGAAGCCGGGACACGTCACATGACCTGTGCTGCGGGCGTGTCGAGTGGGTCGTCCAGGGGCGACGCAGGAGCGTCGACGCGACGTGCTGAGAGGTGGTTCCAGTCGAGCGCTAGGACACCGGCTACAGGCATGGCGATAGGTCAGGAACGGCGTCGCTCCCTGCGCAGGAGGGAGCGCAGAGTCTCGGCGTTTGCGTAGCCGACCCGTAGCGCGATCTCGGCGGAGGTGAGGTCCGTGGTTGCTGAGAGGTGCCGAGCTCGTTCGGTGCGAAGCCGTTGGACGAAGCCGAGCGGAGTGAGGTTGAGCGCCGCACGGACTCGTCGTTCGAGGGTGCGCCGGCTGGTGCCGAGCGACTGCGCGACGAAGGCGACGTTGAACGGTTCGTCCAGGCGGGCGCGCACGAAGCGTTCGAACTCGACGACGATCGGGTCCTCGTGCCGGAGATGTTCGTAGGCGACGAAGGCCGCCTGCGACGGGCGCTCGTCGATGATGAGGAGCTTGGCGACATGTTGGGCCAGGTCGGGGCTGATCGATCGCACGAGTGAGAGCGCGAGGTCGATGTGGGCGAACGCGGCGCCGGCGGTGACGAGGTTCCCGTCGACCACGACCATGGTGTCGAGATCAAGGGCGACGGTCGGATAGCGCTTCAGGAACTCCGGCCCCAGGAACCAGCTGGTCGTCGCCCTCCGATGATGCATCCGTCCGGTCTCGGCGACAGCGAACACGCCGGTGCACGCCGCGGCGATCCGGGTGGTCGCCTCGTCGAGGCGCCCGAGCGAGGCGATGACCGAACGAGCATCTCGGCTCTGGAGGACGTCGTTGGTAGCGGCGGCCGTAAGGGTTCCAAGCGCAGGGACGACGATTACGTCGAACTCTCCGGACTCCGACAGCGGGTGGTCCACCGACAGGGTCATCGATGCCGTCGTGGTCACTCGCCGTTTCGGTCCGAGGATGGCGAGTTCGATCGGGTCGATCCGCGGGTCGACATCGCCGCGGGCTCCGTCGGCCACCCGCACGATGTCGATGATCGACGCGATAGCCGAACCGAAGCAGCCGTCGATCGCGATCAGTCCGATACGCATGACGTAAACAATAGCAATACTGCCGTATACGCCACTCCCCACCGGCCCTCGCTCGTCATACGCTGAACTCGTCCCACGAAGAACCCCGACGTCAAGGAGAGTCCCTCATGTCCACACCCGCATCACTTCCGTATGCCTTCGTCGCCAAGATCGTCGCGGCCGATGGACAGCACGACGCGGTCGCCGATCTGCTCGCCGGCGCTGTCGCACTCGCCAACGAAGAAGTAGGAACGATTGTCTGGTTCGCGGTCAGGACCCACGCCGACACCTTCTGGATCTTCGATGCATTCCCCGACGAAGCCGCTCGCGACGCCCACGCCAACGGCGCCATCGTCGCAGCCCTGATGGCCAACCAGCACCTCCTCGGCGCAGCACCCGAGATCCTGGCGGCCGACGTCCTCGCGTCCAAGCTCCCGTAGTCCGCCAACGCACGAGACGATCGCGCCCCGCCGAGTCGGTCCGCAGATAGACGTCGAGGTCTCCCGACGATGGAGGTTCCTACGCCATCCATCGGAAAGACCTCGACGTGTCCGACGCTACCCCGCCGGCCGGCTTCGGCCGCCCTGACCTGACCGCCTTCGCTCGACTCGACGGCCTCGGTCTGAGCGTGACCGGACAACAACTTGAACCGGATCGTGCGGTCCTCGCGTGCCGCGTGGTGGAACCAGATCAGTGGTGCCGACGGTGCGGCAGCGAAGGCGCTGCTCGTGACACCGTGATCCGGCGGTTGGCCCACGAGCCGCTGGGCTGGCGACCGACCGTGCTGGAAGTTGTAGTGCGCCGCTACCGCTGTGCCGACTGCGGACACGTGTGGCGCCAAGACACCAGCGCCGCGGCGGAGCCACGCGCGAAGCTCTCGCGCACCGGGCTGCGGTGGGCGCTGGAAGGGATCGTGGTCGCACACCTCACCGTCGCACGTGTCGCCGAGGGACTCGGGGTCGCGTGGGACACCGCCAACAACGCGGTCCTGGCTGAAGGCAAGCGGCTGCTGATCAACGACCCCACGCGGTTCGAGGGCGTGAAGGTCATTGGCGTCGATGAGCACGTCTGGCGCCACACCAGGCGTGGCGACAAGTACGTCACCGTGATCATCGACCTCACCCCGGTCCGCGATGGCGCCGGCCCAGCAAGGCTGCTGGACATGGTCGAGGGCCGGTCGAAGGCGGCGTTCAAGACCTGGCTCGCCGACCGCGACGACGCCTTCCGTGACGCGGTCGAGGTGGTCGCGATGGACGGCTTCACCGGGTTCAAGACCGCCGCTGCAGAGGAGATCCCGGACGCGGTCACGGTGATGGATCCCTTCCACGTCGTGCGCCTGGCCGGTGACGCCCTCGACAGGTGCCGGCGCCGGGTCCAACTCGCGATCCACGGGCACCGTGGGTTCAGGGACGACCCGCTCTACAAGTCGCGGCGCACGCTGCACACCGGCGCGGACCTGCTCACCGACAAGCAGAGCGACAGGCTACGCGCGCTGTTCGTTGATGACGCTCACGTCGAGGTCGAGGCGACCTGGGGTGTCTACCAGCGCATGATCGCCGCCTATCGCCACGAGGACCGGCAACGTTGCCGCGAGCTCATGGAGAAGCTGATCACCGACCTCAGCGCCGGCGTCCCCAAGGTGCTCACCGAGCTCACCACCCTGGGCCGGACCCTGAAGAAGCGAGCCGCTGACGTGCTCGCCTACTTCGAACGACCCGGCACCAGCAACGGGCCGACCGAGGCGCTCAACGGACGGCTCGAACACCTGCGCGGCTCCGCACTCGGGTTCCGCAACCTGACCAACTACATCGCCCGAAGCCTGCTCGAGACCGGCGGCTTCAGACCCCAACTCCTACACCCCCGATTGGGATGAGCCGCTTTGCTCGGCTGAAGCTCGTGAACGGGTAGCCAGTAGTCCAGGGTTGACGTCTAGTACCACTCGGAGAGCTCCCACCCAGACGAGTGCCGATCCCAGCAAATGTAGGGCGACCAGCACCTCCGGCAGACCGAGTAGAGACTGTCCGATACCCAGAAGAGCCTGCAGAACGACGACGATGATGTAGACGAGTACCCGTCGTCGCGCTAGCTGCGCGTTTGGTTCAGATCGCAGTTTGACCCAGAGAAGGAGCGCAAGCGCAAGAGACAGCGTGCCGAGCGCGCCGTGCACAATGGTGACATTTACCCACTCGAACTGCATGCGCGGTACTTCAGCCGTGTCTCCCGCATGAGGCCCCGTCCCTGTCACAAGCGTGCCCACCAGAATCACCGTCAGCGTGATACCTGCCAGTCCTACGCTCAGGCCGCGAACAAGTGGTGATGGTGCGAACATTGCCGACTGCGCAGTACGCGCACGGTGCCACGTGAGCGCGGTCGTCGTGAGCAGCGCAATCGCGAGGACGAAATGACCCGCGACAATGTAGGGGTTGAGTCCGGAGAATACGGTCACACCCCCGGCAAGCGCGTTGGCGACGACGAGCCAGAATTGCGACCAGGCAAGTCTGGTCATCGTGCGATCCCTCAGGGGTTGCAGCCTTGCGGCAATGATCACCCACGCGACTGCTGCTACCAGAACACCAGTGAATGCACGGTTTGTGAATTCAATGAATCCGTGGATTCCCAGAGCGGGAGTAGCGGCAAGGGACCCTGGCTCGCAAGCGGGCCACGTCGGGCATCCTAAGCCTGACCCGGTCAGACGGACCACTCCCCCGAAAACGATGATGAGGATGCTTGCCACAAGCGATGCGGTGGCCGCCCGTTGAAGAGCCTTCGGCGAGAGGGTCAGGCGCTCGGCAAGAAGCGAGAACGGGGTAGGAATCATCACTTTTCTTAGTTGCTTAGAAAGACTGAAGGAGTGACTTTCGAACTACCTGGGTCAGGATCCGGTACTGAGGCCGGAGTACGCGTGGAGCCCTTTAAAGAACACGTTGACGATTCCGAAGTTGAACATGACGGCGGAGAAACCGATGATCGACAGCCATGCGGACGGTGTGCCGCGCCACCCGCGGGTAGCTCGAGCGTGGATGTAGCCGGCGTAGATCGTCCAGATGATGAATGTCCACACCTCTTTCGTGTCCCAGCCCCAGTAGCGCCCCCAGGCTCGCTCCGCCCAGACCGCCCCGGCGATGAGAGTGAAGGTCCACAGGATGAAACCGACGATGTTCACCCGGTAGGAGAGGTTTTCGAGCGCGTGGGAACCGGGCAGGGTCGCGAGGAAACGAAGTCGTCCGCTGCCGGCGCCGCCGCCCTCGCGGCGACTCTGCGCCAGTTGAGTGACCGAGAGAGCGAACCCGAGAGCGAAAAACGCGGTGCCGAGGATCGCGACCAGGACATGGATCACCAGCCACACGGACTGCAGCGCCGGCGGCAACGGCACCACGGCGACGTAGTAATTGACCACCGCAACGCCAAGGAGGGCGAGGACAAGCCCGGTAACGAATGCGCCGAGGAATCGGAGATCGTAACGTAGCTGCACGAGGAGGAAGACGCCGATGATGAGAAGTGTTCCGGTCATCGAGAACTCGTACATGTTCGCCCACGGCACTCGACCGCCAGCGATGCCACGGAGCAGGGTCGCTACAAGGTGCACGGCCCAGGCGAGGATCGTGAGCGAGAAACCCACGCGCACAGTGCGCGAGCGCGACGGTGCGTGGTAGATCTCGTCCTCAACGCGGTCGGCAAGGCGAGCGAGGGTCGCTGTACCGCGACCTGCTCCCCCAGCAACGCTTGCTCGTCCGCTAGCGCTTCGCGCCACAGTTGCTGGCGACGCAAGTTTCGCCTCACCCACGAGTACAGCCTGCTCCTCCGCGAACGAGGAGCGACGAGCGAGGTCGACGGCGAAAAAGATGAACGCGAGGGCGTAGACGCCCATCGCGGAGTACAGGGCCAGCACGGAGTACTGCGAGAGCGTCTCGATCACCGGAACAGCGTAGGTGACTGATCGGACCGCGGCCCAGAACACCAGCAAGCCCTCAGACGCTGGCCCTCCGGCCGCCTACGAAGTAGAGCGGAACTCTGGGGGCAACACTTCGTTGACGCGGACCGCCGCCTCAGGCGCGCAGGTGTCCAGCGCTGCCCGCGTCACAAGAAGCAGCGACAGCGGTGTTCCGTCCTCGTCATCGATCGCGAACCGCCCCTCGGGGTACAGGTCCGCGAAGCGGAGAATCGCATCCACCTCGGCAGCAACATCTGGCGGTTCACCGTCTTCGACGGCGCAGCGCTCACCGAGGGTGTGCAGCGCCTCATGTACGACTCGAACCTCAGCTGCGGGCGCCGAACTGAGGGGCTCCTCGGAGGGGGGCAGATCGCCTGCGGCATCTCGTTGAGGAGAGACAAGGAACCAGGCGGCAACGAGACTCGCGAGAACGGCTCCTCCTGTGACCGCGACCGCCACACCGCTACCGCGGACAGGACCCCTCACTCTCACGCGTCCACCCTCCCTGATCGATGCTGCCCTCGAGACCGTCAAGCGACCCCTGCCAGTAGGAACTCATACCCCCCTAGGGTAACCTTCACCGGAGCGAGCGACATGGCGTGCCCTGCGGGCGCGAAGTTCGACATCGGCCGTCGCGCACAGGGTCCGCGCGATCAACACGGTCGCACCTCGTAACGCCGGCCATCACGAATCAGCGAAGGGTAGGGCAGTCGTGTTGCAGACAGAGCATCAGTCCGCCCCCCGCCGAGCTCCTCTCCTTCTACTTCTTGCTGTGATGGGTATCCTCGTCGGTCTGCTCGGGATGCACTTCCAGACCGCAACGGCAGGACAAGGGACGTTCGATCAAGTGGCATCGGCGACCGTCCTAGAGCTGACCCCAGACCCCGGTTCGGCGTCCCCACTCGCGAGTGCGCCCTCGTGCGGCGAAGTCTGCGCGCCCGCTTGCGGGCCCGCCGCGACGACGTGCTTACTCATCACCCAAGAGCCGACGGTCGTTCTCGCGAACCGGGCTCAACCACAAAATCACCTTCCCGAAGACGCTCCCGCAGGCCCGATCCTGCCCGAAGGCCCTGTCCTCGTGCGAGGTCCCTCTCTTCTCGCTCTTTCAATCAGCCGAACCTAACCAGCGACGCCGCTCCAGCCCGATATCTGAAGGGCTCCCGTACGTGCAATTCGCATGTACTTCGCGACGTCAGCCACTTCTGTGGCCCCACGCTGGTTGAGAGAGACTTTTGAGCACCAAAAATTTTCGTGCTGCCGACGGCACCGCCAATCCGACCACGACTGACACTCCCGTCACGAATGCGCCGCCTCGCGGGATGGTCGTACCCCCGCACAGGCGCTTTCTTCCGGCCACACTCGCTGTAATAGGTCTTCTTCTGCTCGCGGGGTGTTCGAGCGACTCTCTCGCGGAACAATATCGCGCAGGAAGTGGGAAGAACTACATAGCCGGAGATGGTGCGGTCACCGAAATCGGCGCCGAAAGCCGAGGGGAGCCGATCGTATTCTCCGGAGTGCTCGAGGACGGCTCAACGGTGGCCCCTGACACGTACGCGGGAAGAGTTACCGTCGTCAACTTCTGGTATGCGGGCTGCGCTCCCTGCCGCGCGGAGGCCCCGGACCTTCAGGCGCTCAACGAGGAGTTCTCCGACCAAGATGTTGCGTTCCTGGGGGTCAATGTACGCGACCAAACCGCGACTGCAACCGCCTTTGCCGGCCAGTTCGGAATTTCCTATCCCTCGATCATCGACGTCAATTCCGGCGAAATGCAACTCGCATTCAGCGGAAGTGTTGCACCGAACGCTGTACCGACGACGGTCGTTCTCGACCGTAAGGGGCGCGTGGCGTCACGAATTCTCGGTCGCCTGGCCGACCAAAGCATCCTGAGAACGCTTGTCAACGACACACTTGCAGAGGGGGAGTAAAACATGATTCTCCCCAGCGCAGCAGGCATTCCCAGTCCTTCCGTGAGCTTCATAGAAGTCGGCTCCTTCCGGGTCTATTTCTACGCCATCTTCATTCTCATCGGCATTGCTATTGCAGTTGCCTTCACATCACGCCGCTTTCAACGTCGAGGAGGGCGTTCGGACCTCGTCCTCGACATGTCGCTCGCGGCGATACCGTTCGCCATTCTTGGTGGACGCCTGTACCACGTAGCCACTCATCCTTCGGACTACTTCTACGACGGCGCCGACCCCTGGAGGATTTTCTACGTCTGGGAGGGTGGGTTAGCAATCTTCGGCTCCATACTTTTCGGAGCCGTCGGTTATTACATCGGTTGTCGACGGGCAGGAGTGCGATTCCTCTCATTTGCCGATGCGGTGGTGCCGGGTCTTCTCCTTGCTCAAGCGTTCGGTCGGCTGGGCAACTACTTCAACCAGGAGCTCTTCGGCGCACCGACCACTTTGCCCTGGGGCCTGAACATCGATTCATCGAATCCGGCGTTTCCTTCCGGAATGCCGGCGGACACCCTCTTTCACCCGCTGTTCCTGTACGAGATTCTATGGAACGTCGCAGGCGCGCTTGTCATCCTCGCCGTTGAACGCCGCGTCCGACTGCGGACAGGTGGAGCTTTGGGCCTGTACATGATCATTTACGGGACCGGCCGTGCCTGGTTCGAGACGCTCCGCATCGACCCATCAGAACTGCTGGTCCTAGGCATGAAGGTGAACACGCTGACCGCACTCATAGTCGCGATCACGGGAGTGCTGCTGGTCATCCTGAGCACACGCCGCACGGCCGCCAGCGAAGACGGCGTCTATCGATCCGGAAACAACGCATCGGCCGCCGGCAGTGGAAGAGACTGACGTGTTGCGCCCCACTGACCACATCGATTCACCGAGGTCCCCTGTAAACGTCGCCGCGCCAGGAACGCAAGGTCGGTACTGGGGCTCGTGGGCCTGGCGACAGCTGACGAGTATGAGAACTGCTCTGATTCTGCTGCTACTGCTGTCCGTCGCGGCGATCCCGGGATCTTTAGTTCCGCAACGCTCATCAGATCCGAACGGAGTCAGCCAGTACTTCCGCGATAACCCTGACGTCGCTGGTCTCATCGAGAAGATACAGGGTTTTGATGTCTACTCGTCGGTGTGGTTCTCGAGCATCTATCTGCTTCTCTTCGTCTCTCTTATCGGATGCATCATCCCACGCACTAAGCACCACCTCCAAGCATTACGTAAACAGCCACCGACGGTACCAGCCCGCCTGAACCGGCTTCCTGTCTTCGTTGTGACCGTCGATTTGAGTCCAGCCGACGCGGCAGCAAAGGTCGAGTCTGTCGAAAGATCACTACGCGGCCAGGGGTATCGTGTCCGACGCTCGGGGGTGGAGATCAGCGCAGAGCGAGGCTATCTCCGAGAGACGGGCAACCTCCTCTTTCACACCTCCCTCATCGGAGTGCTCGTCGCCGTAGGAGTCGGCTCAAGCTTCGGCTATACAGGACAGCGCGTTGTGATCGAAGGGCAAACGTTCATCAACAGCCTCGGTAACTTCGATTCGTTCAACCCTGGACGCTTCTTCGATCCCAACAACCTTGATCCCTACGCGGTGACCCTCGACTCGTTCGATGTCGACTACGAACAGCAGAACCTCGCAGCGCTCGGTCAGCCGCTCGATTACACCGCCACCCTGGCCACACGTTGGCAGACCGAAGAAACCACTCAAGAAGAAACGATCAAAGTCAACGAACCTCTGTCTCTCGGCGGAACTCAAATGTATCTCCTGGGCAACGGTTACGCGCCCACCGTCACCATCAAAGATCCAGCCGGGAACACAGTCTTCAGCGACCCCGTCGCGTTTCTACCGCAGGACGCCAACCTCACGTCGCTTGGAGTGATCAAGATCCCGGACGGGCTAAGCCAGCAAATTGGTCTTGTCGGATTCTTTTACCCCACACAGGATACGAACCGAGCAGGGGCGTTCTACTCCTCTTATCCCGATCTCGAATATCCGGTACTCACGTTCAACGTCTTCGCGGGCGATCTCGGCATCGACAATGGTATACCGAGGTCGGTCTACGCTCTCGACACGGCAGGCATGCAACCCCTGACCGGAGAAGGGTCAGTCTCCACACCTCTTCAACTGAAGCCCGGAGAAACGCAACAGCTTCCGAACGGCCTCGGCAGTATCACCTTCGACTCGGTCAAGAGGTTCGGATCTTTCGAAGTGCACCACGACCCCGCGCAGCAATGGGTCCTGGTCTTCTCCGTCTTGGCGATCCTGGGCCTGCTGGCCGGCCTCCTTGTCCCTCGTCGGCGAGTTTTCATTCGTTCTACGGTCGCCACCGATGGCACCAGCGCGTTGGAATTCGCAGGACTAGCACGGGGTGACGACCCTCACCTCGCCTCGGTGATCACCCGAATAGCCGATCAATAGAACATGCACGTCACCCAATCAGCCCAGTCCCCCTTTTGTGGCTACAAGGAGAAACCGATGTCAGCGACACCCCCCCCGGACAAAAGCGCCAGTGCGGCCCTGAGCCAAGAAGAGCAGTGGCGCCGCAACTACCGTCGAAAAAGACGCTTCAAAGTTATTGGCCTCACCCTGGCGATCATCGGGGCGACAATCGTTTTCATCCACTGGTTAGCGCATCTCGAAGCATTCGGGCCAGAGCAACCTGCACCGTTGCTGGATCTTCTCGCCGGATATCCCATGGGGGGTCTTCTTTTGCTCGCAGGAGGAATCGTGGCGGGCCAAAAGTGAATTCAGTTGAAATGCTGCCGGGGTGCTGAGCTGTGGGATCTGACTTCGCCCAAACCATTATTCTGGGCCAGTTGGTCGTAGCTATCCCGATCGCTCTGCTGGCCGGGTTGGTCTCCTTCGCTTCACCCTGCATCCTTCCCCTATTACCCGGGTATTTGGCGTTTCTGGGTGGCTTCACTCCCTCCGGCGTCGCCCCTCGCAGATCGCGGCTCCTCGTCGGAGTAGTGCTCTTCATCCTCGGCTTCGCTGTCGTCTTCACGCTCTACGGCGCAGCATTCGGCGGCGCTGGCGCCTGGCTCATTCGGTGGCAGGACGTGATCACCAGAGCAGCCGGGATCCTCATCATCGCGATGGGCGCAGCATTCTTAGGTGCTTTCAAACCATTGCAGAGAACACTACGGATCCCTGTGGCGTTACCTACCGGTGTCGTTGGAGCACCCTTGCTCGGAGTTGTCTTCGGACTGGGCTGGACGCCGTGCTTCGGGCCCACGCTCGCCGCGATCTCTCTTCTCAGTCTCAGTAGTGGCTCACCTGCGCGAGGAGCCCTCCTCGGTTTGTTCTACTGCCTCGGCTTAGGCATCCCGTTTCTCCTTGTCGCCCTCGGCTTCTCGTGGGCGACGAGGGGCGTTCAAGTGATTCGGCGACATATTCGAGCCATCAACGTCGCGGGCGGAGCAATGCTGATCGCGATCGGTGCCGCCATGGTCACCGGACTGTGGACCTCCTGGATCTACAGCCTGCAAGCGTTGATCGGAGGCTTCGTTCTGCCCATTTGAGCATTATCGTGCTCTCAATTCAACGCAGTGGCCCGCTACACAATAACTCGGCCGCGTGGAACCACACGGCACCCTCGAAAGCGGGTTGCGGCGTTCACTTCGTGCACACTTCCCTCTTCACCAGAAACAGACATGTTCCCCTCAATGCTCGGTATCCGACCAGTCCGCTCCACTCGTGTTCCCTCGAACGACGGTGGCCGGTCCTGGCATGCCCCCACTTCACGCCTCGTTGAGAATGACGCCGCCTCGAGGAAACGAGGTTTCTGGCTCTCGAGCTGCGCGGCTGTCCTGGCTGGCCTTCTTCTGGACGCGGGATTTCCTGGACTGAATGCGTGGCCGCTGACCTTGGCAGGTGTTGCACTGCTACTTGGTCTACTCGAACACGCAGGGATCCGGCGGGGTTCTTGGCTCGGATTACTCAGCGGGCTGGCCTTCTATCTCGCGCACGTCTCGTGGACATCGGAGTACCTCGGACCCGTTCCGTGGATCGCACTTTCCGTTCTGGAGGCTCTCCTGTTCGCCGCCGGCGCGGCGAGTATCTCGGCGGCTCGCAAATTCATCGAGAAAGTGTGGCCAACGCCGAGCGCTAGCTTTGTACTGTATCCAGTCGCCGTCGGTGGTCTTTGGGTGTTGAGGGAAGCCGTTGCAGGGAGCTGGCCCTACGGAGGGTTCGCCTGGGGCCGGCTCGCCTACTCGCAGTCGGAAAGCCCACTCGGCCCTCTCGTGGCCTGGGTCGGCGTCCCAGGGTTGAGCTTCCTCCTGGTGTGGGCGATCGCCGTAGTACTGGCTACCCATCGGGTGACGTCCAGTGTGACTGGCGCCGTCACCGCGACCGTCCTGCTCGCCCTCGGAGCCGCGATCGTGCCTGCCTGGGAAACACCGTCATCGGGTGAAGTGCGAGTGGCAGCGGTACAGGGAGATGGGCCAGCAGGATATTTCGACGCTCGTGGTCCAGGCGATCTTCTCGCGGCTCAAGTGCGCGCTACTGCGCCTGTCATCGGGGAGGAGGTCGATGTCGTGATCTGGCCCGAGAACAGCATGGACGAGGATCCCCTCGTCTCGGCCGCGACCGCCGCCACTCTGCGGGACATGGCCGAGAGGCTTGGAGCGCCCCTGCTCGTCGGGGCGGTGAATGAACGAGCCGGGCGGCTCTATAACAGCTCGATCGCCTGGTCGCCAGAGGGAGTTGAGGGAATCTATGACAAGGCACATCCAGTTCCGTTCGGCGAATATGTTCCCGACCGAGAGTTCTGGTCGCTCTTAGCGCCCAGCCTGATTGGTCTCATTCAACGCGATTATGAAGTCGGCAGGCTACCGCCAGTTCTGCAGTTGGATGGGCTACGAGCGGGGGTGTCAATCTGCTTCGACATCGTCGATGACGCCCTCATTGATCAGATGATGAACGAGAAAGCGCAAGTGATCTTCGCACAGACCAACAATGCGGATTTCGGCCGGACGGACGAGTCTGCCCAGCAACTTGCTATCACGAAGATTCGCGCTATCCAAACGGGGCGGTCGATTGTGACAGTGTCAACGGTTGGACAAAGTCAAACAATTCTTCCGGACGGTACGACCAGTCAGCGGCTGGCTGCTTTCAAGCCAGGCGTCATCATGGATTCGGTGCCGCTCGCCTCCGAAGACACTCCTGCCACGCTGATCGGCGACGGAATATATCTGCTCATCGCGTCACTGACGGTCGCTGCTGCTCTCGCAACAACGATGGATCATACGGCGCGTAGCGGTGTGAGGCGTAGCAAGGGCGCCAGATGAGGTCGTCAGTCTCTGAGTAGGTGCGGACCGTGCGCCGGGGGTGCCTCGAGGTTCTTGGAAGCGGTAGCGATGTGAGGGCGGACGGTCGACGAGTCCGGTGCCTAGGACTCGCCGTTTGAGGAATCGGTCTTGTTCTGTTCGTCCTTCGAGCGCATCTGTCGTTCCTCGCGATCCAATTCCTCTGATATGAGTTCGCGGTAGCGCACACGCCGGACCCGGCGGTTCATGTCGACGGATAAGGCGACTACCGCGACCGCGACTGCGCCTGTGGCCAGGAAGCCGAAGAGGCCTGGAGTGACCGTGTCATTGTTAAACGGGGCGGGGGTCGGGCTCGGGCTCGGGCTCGGCGTGGAATTCGGGGTTGCAGCGAGCAGGAAGCCGATATCCATTTGCGCGATGGCATCCAAAATCATCTAGTGATCCTTCATCGAAATTTTGTAAACACGACTGGAGTTGAGAACGGCGGAAGTAGCGTCAGCGCCAGGAATCGTCAAGCGGACAGCTGGGAGGTGTCGTGTGGCGCATGGCCCTCGTTCCGCGGATCGGCTTTTCCCCGCTTTGTCGCGGCGAGGGTGCTCGCGGCGGGGGTGAGGTCCAGCCGACGCAGGAGCTGAGCGTTCAGGGCGACCACGACTGTCGACGCCGACATCAGTAGCGCTCCCACTGACATGGGCATGACGAAACCGAGCGGTGCCAGCACGCCGGCGGCCAAGGGGACGGAGATCAGGTTGTAGCCGGCTGCCCACCACAGGTTCTGCTTCATTTTGCGGTAGCTGGCGCGAGAGAGCTCGATGACCGAGAGCACTGAGCGCGGGTCATCGGACGCGAGGATCACTCCCGCGGACGCGATGGCGACGTCGGTTCCTGCACCGATCGCGATGCCGACGTCTGCTTGTGCAAGAGCGGGGGCATCATTCACGCCATCGCCGACCATCGCTACGGCCTTGCCTTCGCGCTGCAGCTCGATGACCTTGTCTGCCTTGTCCTGCGGTCGGACGCCAGCGAAAACTCGGTCGATGTTCAACTGGCGGGCAACGGTGTGAGCGACAGCTTCCGCATCTCCGGTGATCATGACGACCTGCACTCCGATGGCGTGCAGCGCGTCGATGGCTTCGCGCGACTCCTGCCGAATCTCGTCGGCCAAGGCGATGGCACCGATCACGGTCTCCTCCTCGAGCACGTGGAGGATGATCATCCCTTGCCGCTCCCATTCCTCAGAAGCGGGCAACGGTAGGGCGTTGTGCGCTCCGAGCATGCTCGGTCCGCCGACGCTGATCATTCGGCCGTCCACACGAGCTCTGACACCCACAGCGGTGGACGCCTGGAACTGCTCGGCCTTGGGAATCCTCAAGGACCGGGTCTTCGCGGCCGTCACGATCGCTCGAGCCAGCGGATGCTCACTATCGGCCTCCGCGGCCGCCGCGGCTGCGAGGACGGCATCCTCGTTCCACCCGGCGACGACACGGATCTGGGAGACGCTCGGCTCGCCCAGGGTCAACGTGCCGGTCTTGTCGAAGAGAACCGCGTCAACCGTGCGCATGCTCTCCAACGCGAGCCGGTCCTTCACCAGCACGCCACCCTTCGCGGCTCGTTCCGTGGCGATGGAGACAACCAGCGGAATCGCCAGACCCAGCGCATGCGGGCAGGCGATGACCAGGACGGTGATGGTGCGGATCACCGCGTCGTCGGGAGCACCCAGCAGGGACCAGACGACCGCGGTGAGAGCACCTGCACCGAGCGCGAACCAGAACAGCCATGCCGCGGCAGTGTCCGCGAGACGCTGCGCCCGTGATGACGAATTCTGCGCCTCTGTGACTAGACGCTGAATGCCGGCCAGGGCGGTGTCATCCCCGACTGCGGTGACGCGGATCCGCAATGCGGTGTCGGTGGCGACGGTTCCCGCGACCACTCGTGCGCCTGGTCCCCGCGAGACCGGCCGGGATTCTCCCGTGATCATCGACTCGTCGACGTCCGCGGTGCCATCCGTCACCTCGCCGTCCGCGGGAACACGCCCGCCGGGACGCACGATCACGATGTCACCCGTCCGCAGCTGCGACGGTGGGACCGAAACGACGGTCTCGCCTTCGAGTCGCTCGGCCTCATCCGGGAGCAGAGCCGCCAGAGATTCCAACGCGGACGACGTCTGCGCAAGGGAGCGCATCTCGATCCAGTGGCCCAGCAGCATGATGACGATCAGAAGCGCGAGTTCCCACCAGAAATCGAGTTCACGATCCACGATCCCCAGGCTCGCCGCCCACGAGGCAAGAAACGCGACGGTGATCGCCAAGGCAATCAGCAGCATCATCCCCGGCCGACGGTTCTTCAGCTCATCGACTGCACCGGTCAGGAACGGGCGACCGCCCCAGACGTACATGACGGTACCGAGCACGGGCGATACCCACTCGATTCCGGGGACCTCCGGGAGGGAGTAGCCCAGGATCATCCCGAACATGCCGCTGAACAACACCACTGGGACGGCGAAGGCGAGCATGATCCAGAACAGGCGCCGAAACTGCCCGACGTGATCGTGGTGACCGCCGTGCCCCGCCATGACGTGGCCCTCATGCGCCACCGCTTCGTGCGCGTCGTGTCCGGCCGCTCCCCGTGCCGCGCCTTCCCCCTTCTCGGCGGTGCTGCCCGCAGTCATCTCGTGCTCTGCCATCTCGAGATGATCCAAGGACCCAGGATCAGCGGACTGGGGAGTCAGTGCGTCCTCGGGGCCATCGGCCGGCGTTTCCTGATGCCCCGCGGCGGACCCGTGAGCGCGATCGTGCGCATGCGACTCGTTCATGACACACGACCATACCCCTTGGGGGTATTTGAGGTCAGTAGGAGGGGGATGGCGGCGCTGGCTGAGGCGAGTGCGTGATTACAACGCGGACGCTGATTCTGGCCGCCGCGCGCAGCTCTCCTTCGGGCACCCGCGCCCTCACTCCTTGACTGGCACCCGAATGAGCAGACCAGCAGCGACAGCAACACCCACCCCGGCCAAGTGCAGCGAAGACCACACGACGTCGGACAGCTCGAACGGGAGGACCGGATTCCACAGGACGACCATCGGCGCGAGCCCTATCAGCCACCACCAGGCGCGGGCTTGGATCGCGAACCAGGACATCACCGCCGCGAGGATCGCAACGGTGTACAGCACGAAGATGTAGGCGTCTGTACCGACTAACGCGAGCCCGGCGAAGAGGACAATCGCGAGGATGATTCCGGGCGCCAGCGCCATTTTGGCCGTGCTGCGATCGGGATAGCGAGAGGTCACCGCCTGAGGAGAGCTTCGAGTGCCGCCTGAACGGGGTGCGGAGGCACGCCCGGTGTATCGTCGGCTTCTCGATGATCGGCTCATCCGGCGATCCTACGTCCGGGACTCCGAACACCCTGCGCGACTCGATACAGCCGTTGCAGGGCCCGGATCCACGGAGCTCGCAGCAACACGTCCTATCCTGCCCCTGCTTCGAGGGCGCCGCGCGGCCGACCCGGGAAGCTCAACCCGGTCCGACTCTCGTGAGCGTGCACCGCCCCACCTGAGTGGTCCCGGACCGGAAGGTATCGGCCAGTGCCGAAAGAATCGATGGATTGGAATCGATCGCGAGAACGCTCGTGGTCCTTCCGCCTGCGCCGGGCCCCTCGACTTCGCGAATGCTCTGCATGGGTGACGGCATGGATCGTTTGCGCCCTTGTCGGTGCGTTCGTCGGTGCCTCCGTTGCGATGGCAGTCATGGTGACTTCAGCGCGGGCCGCGCCGTCTGACGCAGACCCGTCGATGGCATTTCTGGCCGACTTGGTACGCCCCACGACCCGGCTTTTCGGGAATCCCTTCGTCATAGCGAGCGGTAACGGACCCGCCGTCCTTGACATCGGCCCGAGACCGGAGGGCGCTACGGAACTCTTCGTCTCCCTGGGCTGCTTGAGCGAAGGCATGTTCACGACATCGATCGATGACAGTGAGTCGAGGACCACGTACTACTGCGGCGAGGGACGCATCATCGGCTCGGGCGTCGGAACTCCCTTGGCCTCCGGGCCGCACACCGTCACCGTCGACGGAGCGGGCGAGTACCGGCTCTGGGCATCCTGGACGGCACCGACCCCTCCGGCCCTGACGTCAGCAGAGCAGTCCGCAGCAGTAGGTGACGGGACCGTCACGGAAACCGAGTACCGAGACGCCTTCGGCCGCTTTCAGAGATGCATGGCGGACGCGAGGTACCCCCTCACCGTCGTAGACCCAACCGCGAACACCATCAAGTACACCTACAGCGCCGACGCCTACAGGGCGGGTATCGACGCGACGTGTTACGCCTCAGAATTCCGGCAGGTCG
The DNA here is from genome assembly GCF_009834225.1 of Rathayibacter sp. VKM Ac-2759. Lineage (NCBI taxonomy): Bacteria > Bacillati > Actinomycetota > Actinomycetes > Micrococcales > Microbacteriaceae > Rathayibacter > Rathayibacter sp. VKM Ac-2759. Next base: position 2,137 of record NZ_CP047177.1, on the reverse strand, counting down.
ATAGTGCGTGGCGGACTACACAAGCGCGGCAGTAGAAGCACCGACAGCCAAGCTCGACGCGCCAGGCAGGCGACGCCCGAGTGAGGACAAGAGCGAAGAGCACGTCCTCCCCCACGCGGCCAAGTGTCGACGCGGAAGCCTTCAGCGAGCAGTGCCCAAGCGGGGTCTCGAGGGTCTGGCTGGCACCGTTGCCGTCCGAGTTCGTTCAGAGGGGTCGAGCTGAGCGAGTAGACATCTTGCCGGTGCTCGATCTCCCACTCGAGCTTGCTACCAGGTGCGGGGCCTGCGAGCCAGATCCTGGACTCCTAGCCGATCGGTTTTTACCATCACGTAGAGCGACGAAGCGGTCGCCGTGAACGCACGACGAGTTGAGACGAGGCCTGCACATGGACAGCACGACGGCGATGATCAAGGCGTACCCGAAGGATCTGGGCGGTATCGACCAGGCGGCACTGGCAGCGTGCATCGATGCATGTTTGGAGTGCGCGCAGGTGTGTACTGCATGCGCAGACGCATGCCTGAGCGAGGACATGGTGAGCGAACTGGTGAAGTGCATCCGCACCAACCAAGACTGCGCCGACATCTGCACTGCGACCGGAGCCGTTCTCTCCCGCCACACCGGCTATGACGTCACCATCACCCGAACCATCCTTGAGGCGTGTCTTCAGGCGTGCAGGGCGTGCGCAGAGCAGTGCGAGCAGCACGCGGAGATGCACGAGCACTGCAAGGTGTGCGCGGAGGCGTGCCGGCGTTGCGAAAGCGCCTGCATGAAACTCCTCGAGACGCTCTGAAGTCTCGACATTCCCGCCCTCCTGCCGTTGTGGTGCTGAGGGCGGGCCGTGCGTCGGCGCGCTCTTGAGAAACGCATCTCATGCTTCTCCAGCGGCTGGCCCATCCCCTGCGTCCAGCGGTCGCCGGTCGAACTCGAACAGGCCACGGATGTCGTTACTCGCAGACGCCTGCACAACGCTCCGCGCCACCCCGGCACTCGTGCAGACGACCGTGGACATTCAAATGTTCAAGGTCCTCTGCGCAACCGACGCGAGCACCAACAAACTGGTTCGCAAGAGAATGGCCGACCGGGCGTCCGGGAGGCGTCGTTCTCGCGTGCTCGTCCTTGCAGCCGTCGTGAGGAGCAGGACGGTCGTTCAGTGGTTCGCGCCGACTGTGATGGCGTGGACAGCGAAGGCGCGACCGCGAAGAGTCCCCGCGGGTCAGCACCGCCGGCCAGGATGAGCAGCGCTCTTCCGGGCGGCAGGCGAACTCATGTCGCTGGCTGAAAGATGAGCGCTGCGACGAACACGATGAGACCCGAAAACAGGAGCATGACAGCGGGAAGGAGCGCAAAAGCGCCTCGTCTGAGCCCAACCCATCCAGCTGTCCCTGAGCCCGCTCCGATTGCTAAGAGGCCGAACGCGAGTGCGAGCAGGTCGACGAGCCCAGCCAGGACGAAGAGCGCTCCGTTGGCGCGATCACCGATCAGGTAGCGCGCGGCGCACCACAGGCCGGTAAGGAGGAAACCGGCGAGGCCCACCGAGAACGCCAGGGTCGCCATGAAGGAGACGTCTTGCACGTCCGAGCCACGCTCCGTCTTACGACGGATTGCGCGGGTACTCGTCGTGACATCAGTGTGAAAGAGGAGACGCGCACCTACCGTGAATGCTCCGACGTAGAGGAGCAGGGCGAGGGCGACGGCGGCGATGAGGTTCGCCGGCCCGCTTCCCGGTTCCCCCGAGAGGAGAGCGACGATTCCGGAGCCCAGCTGTAAAAGCCCTCTCGTTGCCATCCCGATCAACGGCACGAGCATCAGACCGAGGGCGACGACGGTCGCGGTAAGCCCGACAAGCGGAGTCATCACACGCTGCGACACCCGACGGCCGCGCTGGAGCAGCCGCGCAACGGCGAAAGCGGCAAGCCCGATGAGCCCGCCGTTGACTAACGCGGACGGAACGAGATAGAGCGCGAAGAACGCAACCGTTCCCGCCGGATCCTCCCCGGCCCCTCCTGATGCCTGGTCCTGAGCGGTCTGCACATACAACGCGACCAGATGAAAGGAAGTGAGGATCAGCGTCGCAATCATGCCGACGGCGACGAAGGGGAATGGCGCCCATCGGCGCAGTGCTGACACTCGGACAGT